>CAZWTU010000002.1:56305-133637 GCA_964637035.1 uncultured Tissierellaceae bacterium | reverse complement strand
ATGGATCTATCATTGCTACTATAAGCAAATCATCTCTTTTATCTATTGCTATTAGTCCATAACGCCTAGCTATATTTTCTGGTATCAAGGTTGCAACTGATTCATCAACCGGGAATTTATCTAAATCTACATGGGGAATTCCAAGTTGAAACTCCAACACTTCTATTATATCGTTTTCACTTACACATCCCTTATCTAAGAATATATCTCCCAGTCTTTTTCCACTTTGTTTTTGCTCCTTAAGGCCTTCATTTAATTGTTCTTCATTAATCTTATCAGCATAAAGCAACAATTCTCCTATTTTTAATTTATTATTTATCATTTAATCACCTTGTATGTATATTTTAATTGTACTTCATAATGTATTGTTCTACATATATAGATAAAAGTCCTTCTTTTTTTGCAAAATACTTATTATTTATTTTCTAGTTTCAAAATTTATTGTTACATTAATTGTAATTTTTTACATATAAGCATCATTTTTACTAGGTCTTAATTACTAATTATACCATAAATTCAATATTTGAACATACATTATAATACAAAATACAACTTTTTTTATGATTTCCCTTAATTTTTCATTTAATATAAAATTTAGTCCAAATAATTTATCATTAAAGTGCCAAACTATTTTTAGGAGGTGGAAGATTTGAAAAAAAATAAAATTATGTTTTTAGTATTAACAATTGCTTTAGTAATGACAGTAGTTGGATGTAATTCAGAGAATATGCAAACCAGGTTAAATGACAATAATAGGGATAGAGGTTTACTAAACAATGATAATAACAGATTAAATACCAAACTAAATAACGGTATGACTAGAAGGAACATGGATCCAAATAATAATACATGGGATAATAACGATTTAAATGATCCTATGCTAAGAAACAATACTAATTTGGATAGTGGTCAATTAGACAGTCAAGGTTTAAAAAACAACAACTTTAACAATAACATCAATATGAACAATGCTGGCAATATGTCAACTCGTGCAAACAATATTGCTAAAAGAGTAGCAGCCTTAAGTGAAGTTAATAGTGCTTCTGTTGTTATCCACGGTAATACTGCTATAGTAGGTATTGCTGGAAATAAGACCAATATGAAAGATAACAATATTTCATCAAGTTTAAAAAAGAAAATTGAAGCGGCTGTAAAAGCTGGAGATAAAGATATCAAGGATATTAAAATAACTTCAGATTCAGATATTACAAATAGACTTAAAACTATGACTACAAACCTAAACAAGGGTAACCCTATATCAGAATTTACTAAAGATATAGAAGATATACTAAAAAGCATAACTAACCCTATGAGATAGTTAATAAAAGCAATCCAGGCCTGAAAACCTGGATTGTTTTTTATTTATTAAAAGCAGTATTCAATTTATCTATGGCCCTGCTTTCTATTCTAGATACATAGGAACGTGATATTCCCAAGGTGCAAGCTATTTCTCTTTGGGTTCTACAAACTCCATCCATTAGTCCATATCTAAATTGGATTATAACTTTTTCTCTATCTGTTAATACTAAATCTATTAGCCTATATAATTTTTTTGTTTCAATTTTTAAATTTACTTCATCTAATATTTCATCTGGTTCACTTCCAAGTATATCCAACAAGTTTATTTCATTGCCTTCTTTATCTATTCCAATAGGTTCATGCATTGATTGTTCATATCTTGTTTTTTTCGTAGATCGTATAGTCATCAAGATTTCATTTTCTATACATCTTGCCGCATATGTAGCCAATCTTGTTTGTTTGTCTGGCTTAAATGTTGATATTGCTTTTATCAATCCTATTGTCCCAATTGATATTAAATCTTCAGTTTCTTTTCCTGTGTTATTATATTTTTTAACTATATGAGCCACTAATCTTAAGTTTCTTTCTATCAATACCTTTCTGGCCTCTTCACTTCCTTGAGAATAAAGTTTTAAATATTCTTGCTCTTCTTCTCTTGATAAGGGTTGAGGAAATGAGTTTGAATTTATCATATATCCACATAAAATAACAAAAGGCTTAACTATTATACTTGCTATTAATAAAAATGCATTTTTCAATTTTTACACCTCCCCATACATATATCAATATATGTATGGGGAGGTGATTTTGTGCAAGTCCTATTAAATTTTTTTATTACTCCTAATTTTTTTCTTGATAAGCTTTAACGATTCCTGGCAGGTTTATCAATAAACCGCCATCTACTAAAATATCTGTACCAGTTATAAATGCTGCTTTGTCATCTGCTAAAAAGGCTATAGTATCTGCAATGTCTTCAGGTTTTCCATTTCTTCCTGCAGGTGTCATTGATTTCATATAATTCATTTGTTCTGGATGTGCCTCTGCCGCCTTTTCTCCCATTGGTGTCATGATTATACCTGGAGAAACTGATAGTATTCTTCCACCTTTTTTACCAAATTCACTAACAAATCTTTTAACTAGCAAATGTACTCCCCGTTTAGAAAAATTGTATGCAAGATCTGAATTATCTTTTGCTATGCCTATTAAAGCATCTATGGCACCTTCTTTCGATGGCTCTTCTAAAAACTTGTCATAGTCCGGATTTTCAGGCACTATGTGTCCTATCATTGATGATATTAAGATCAATACTGTTCCTTCTTCTACTATTTCCAATGTTTCTAGTATTAGATTTTCTGTCCCTAGCAAGTCTATATCAAAAGTAAGCTTTGCATCGACTCCTATTCCACTTACTCCTGCAGAATTTATTATGGTTTTTATTTTACCTAAGGATTTAGCATAATCAAATAATTCCTTTATACTATCTTTTTTAGAAATATCACTTGTTTTATACTCTACTTCTATTCCTTCCTTTTCTAATTCTGCCTTAGCATTTATTAATCTTTCTTCATTTCTACCAGTTATAAGGACCCTATCACCTTTAAACTTTTTTGCACATTCTAAACCGATTCCACTACTCCCACCTGTAATTACATGAACTTTTTTCATTTCTTCCTCCCTTTAAATTGAATTTTTTGTAATAAAACATTGATACCCAGATTGTTAAAAATAATTCAATTTTATTATTTTCTATGTAACTTTTTACATATTTCTTCAAAAATTGGACCTGCTGACAAGGATCCAGATCTTCCATCTTCAACCAAGACAGTTATTATATACTGAGGATTGTCTCTTGGATAATATCCAGCAAACCATCCATGTACTGCTTCCTTTCCATTTAACACTCCCTGGGCTGAACCTGTTTTACCCCCAGCTCCTCCTATTTCATCTAGGTCTAATCTTCTTCCTGTTCCACTTATTAGTACTTCTTCTAATGGTCCTATTATTGTATCCACAACATTTTCACCTAATATAAGTTTATCTTCCGATTTATTATAGGCTTTTATCATGATGCCGTCTTTATTTGTTATTCCCTTTACTATACTTATATCCTTCTGTATTCCATTATTTATTATTGTTAAGAGCATATTTGTAATTTGTAAAGGTGTAACTTCTATTTCCGCCTGGCCAATTGATATATTGGCTATTGCAGGACCTATAAGTTCATCCCCTTTTGGCAATATACCAGGTGTTTCTTCTATTAAACCTATATTGATTTTTTCTCCAAATCCTAATTTTTTTGCCATATTTATTATTTTTTCACTACCAATTTCTTTTCCTATTTGTATAAAAACTGAATTACAGGACTTAGCAAATCCATCCATTATATTAATTCTACCATGGACACCGCTACATTTTGTTTCATTACCACTTATTCTTTCATACCCCTTACAATAAAATTCTCTGTTTAAAAAGTCCATATCTTCTTCCATAGCCGCTAAAAATACTATTATTTTAAATATTGAGCCTGGTGGATAAGATAATTGTATTGCCTTGTTATATAAGGCCCTATCCTTTCTAGTAAAGTAATCTTCTATGTTTTCTTGATTAAAGTTTGGCCTACTTACTAGACTTAGTATTTCTCCTGACCTTGCATCTGTTACTATAACTGCACCTTTTACTTTTCTTGTATCTAACATATCTTCTATAAAGCTTTGAATCTTATAATCTATAGTCAACTGAACTCCTGCTGGGTCCATTGGGGATATAAAATTATCAACATAATATTCGCTTCCTAATATTAAAGATCTATTTTTATCATACTCTACAAATAGGGATTTTTTATCCATCTTATTTAAAAACTCATCATAGGATTTCTCGATTCCAGTCTCACCTTTATTCTGGGAACTATTAATATATCCTATTACATGGGAAAGTAAAGATTTATCTGAATACCTATTTGTTTTTCCAACCATAAATATATCTTTATCATCTTCTATTTTAAAATCTTTTTTCATTGGAATTTCCATTAAGCTATATGGTGAGTCTAACAATTCCTTTAATTCGTCTCTTGATAATAGGGTGTTTTTTCTTACTATATCAAATAATTTTTCATCTAATAATAATTTTTCTTTTCTACATATAAGTATATTTATAACATTATCATTGGTTAATGGAACTAAGTTCCTATCAAATATAGGTCCCCTTTTTGAACCTAGTGTTATCTCTCTACTCCTCTGTCTTAAACTTGCTAGCTTTAAATTCTTATTATCATAAACTTGGATGCTGTATAATCTTAATAGAAGTCCTATAAAAATCATAGAAGTTACAAATGTGCATATTTTTATTCTTTTATATATTATCTTCCTTTTATATCTATGCAAAATAAAAACCTCCCTAAATTCAGTGTTGCCAAATTTAGAGAGATTATAATTTAATTATTTTATAATTGAATTTATTTTTGCTACTAATATATCTATTGCAACTTTATTGTAACCACCTTCAGGGATAATGATATCTGCATATCTCTTTGAAGGTTCTATAAATTGGAGATGGGCAGGTCTAACTGTATCCATATATTGAGAAATTACTGATTTCAAAGTTCTTCCCCTATCTTCAATATCCCGTTGGATACGTCTAACAACCCTTACATCTGAATCAGTATCAACAAATATCTTAATGTCTAAAAGTTGCCTTATTTTCTCTTCAAATAGGATTAAAATTCCTTCTAAAATTATTATATCTTTAGATTCCACACTTATAGTTTCTTTTTTTCTATTATGTCTTTCAAAATCATAAATAGGTTTTTCAATAGATTTGCCATTTAACAAATCCTTTAAGTGTTCTATAAGCAATGTGTTGTCAAATGCAAAAGGGTGGTCGTAATTGGTCTTTACCCTTTCTTCAAAGGTTAAATCCGACTGATCCTTATAATAAGAATCCTGTTCTATAATTGTAATCTTTTTTTCATGTATAGCTTTAAAAATTTCATTGGAAACTGTAGACTTTCCAGAGCCTGTCCCACCTGTTATTCCTATCAGTAATGGCCTTTTCAAGTTCTTAGTCCTCCCTCATTTTTCTTAACATATCCATAGCTTTTACTGGATAATCCATTAATATTTTAATTATTTGTTGAGGATGTGGAGCTACTTCAATTTCCTCCATATTTTCGTCCCACATTTTTTCAATAATCTGGTTGAAATGTTCCTTATTTGGTCCAAAAATCTCAATTTCATCACCTATAAACATCCTATTTCTTTGTTCTATTGTGGCAATTTTTGTTTTCTCATCATAAGCTAATATTAGTCCAAGGAAATCATATCCTCTAAGGTAAGATGATGTATTATATACCTGTGCATCATTTCTAGGCTTATTAAAATAAAAGCCTGTGGTGAAGTCTCTATGACTTGCTTTTCTAATTTCCTTTAATAAATTTTCATTTGTTTTATAAGTTATAGGGTCCTTATAATATTGATCTATGGCCATCCTATATGCCCTAATAACTGTGGCAACATAGTATGAACTCTTAACCCTGCCTTCTATTTTAAAACTCTTTATACCTGACTCCATCAACTCTGGTATGTATTCTATCATGGAAAGATCCTTAGAATTCATAATAAAGGTACCTTCTTCATCTTCAAAAACAGGAAAGTATTCTCCTGGCCTTGTTTCTTCTACTAAATTGTATTTGTATCTGCAAGGATGAGCACAATCTCCCATATTTGCATCTCTTCCAACCATATAATTGCTAATTAAGCATCTCCCAGAATAAGACATACACATTGCGCCATGCACAAAAGCCTCTAATTCTAAATCCTTTGGCAGTTTTTCAGTCATATTTTTTATTTCTTCAAAAGATAATTCTCTAGCCAATACTATTCTTCTAACTCCTAGATTGTACCAAAACATTATTGTTTCATAATTTGTTACAGATGCCTGAGTACTTATATGTATAGGCAAATCTGGTGCAGTTTTTCTTATTACTGAAAACATACCTGGGTCTGATACTATAACAGCATCTGCCTTTATTCTTTGTAAATCCTTAACATACTCCTCTAAACCTTCCATATCCTTATCATGGGGTACTATATTTAAAGTTATATATACTTTTTTCCCCAATTCATGAGCAAAATCTATACCCTCTTTTATTTGGTCAAGAGAGAAATTTTTCGAAGCCTTTCTAAGCCCAAAGCTTTCCCCACCTAAATATACTGCATCAGCACCATAGGTTATTGCCATTTTCAGTTTTTCTAAATCTCCAGCCGGTGCCAATAATTCTATTTTCTCCAATACTACTCCTCCTTATATGTTATAGCTAATCCATCTCCAATTGGTATTATAGAGGATGTATAACCTTCAATTTCGTTTATATAATGTAAAAACTCCCTTAGTCTTTTAACTATGGTTTTCTTTCTTCTAATAACTAATTTATCAGAGGCTACCATTCCCCTAAACAATACGTTATCTGAAACTATAATACCACCAGATTCTAATAATCTCATAGATTCAGTAAAAAATTCCATATAATGCCCCTTAGCAGCATCTAAAAATATAAAATCATACTTTCCTTGTAAACCTGGCAAAACTTCTATGGCATCTCCCTGTAAAACCTTAATTTTATGATTATACTTATGATTTTTTATATTTTCTTCTGATAATCCTACCATATCATTTCGTATTTCTATACTGGTTATTTTACTTTCATCTGGGCTACTTTCTCCCATTACTATGGCTGAATATCCTATGGCTGTTCCTATTTCTAATATATTTTTAGGCTTATTCATTTTTACCAGTAGCCTGATTAATTGTGCAACTTCCGGTTGAATTATTGGTATATGGTTTTCTTCTGCATATTTTTCCAGTTCTTTAAGTTCTTCTTTTATTGGTAGTAAGTGTCTTATATATTCATCAATATATTCTTCATTTATATGTCCCACAGGATCAATCCCTTATCATATTTTTCTTTGCTTTGTTATGTTCATCTAAGGTAACAGAAAATGTATGGGAACCATCCCTTCCAGTTAATACAAAGTATTTGTAGTTTACATCTTCTGGATTTACAGCTGCAACTAACGAGACCTTACCTGGTGATGCTATAGGTCCAGGAGGTAGGCCTGTATTTATATAAGTATTAAAAGGTGAGTCAATACTTGTATCTTTATTGCTTAGGACAGGTTTTCTTTCTCCTAGGATGTACTGTACTGTTGCACAGGATTGTAATAACATACTGTCTTCTAGCCTATTATGGAATACTGCTGACATAATTGGTCTTTCACTATCTAGCTTTCCTTCTCTTTCTATTATGGAGGCTAGGGTTACTATTTGATTTAAAGTTAGATCAAAGTCCTTAGATTTTTCCTTTATTTCATTATTATATATTACTTCAAATTGACTTAACATTTTCTCTATGATTTCCTCTTCACTTGTACCTAGGTATATTTCATAAGTAGAAGGAAATAAAAAGCCTTCTAAGTTTTGTTCTTTGTCTAGTTCTTTTAAAAACTCATATTTATCCTGAAAGTTTTCTTTATTTCCTGTAAGTTCTAAAAATAACTGCTTGTTGATTAGGCCTTCACTTTCTAAGCGATCTGCTATTTCCCTTATTTCGTAACCCTCAGGAATAGTAAATCTGGTAGTGTCATGACTCTTGGTTCCTTGGACAATAGTTTTTATTATTGTATCTAAATCCATATCTGTTGATAAAATATATTCCCCTGCCTTTAGCCTACTTGCTACATTTTCTGATTTAATTTTATACTTAAATATAAGAGGGGTCTTTATCAATCCCTCTTCATGCAGTGTATTTCCTATAAAATCTGTAGTGCTTGCCGGTGGAATTACAATATTTACCGTAGATGGATTTTCTACATTCATAGGTCCTGTAGCCTGATTATAATAATTTTTAGCCACGAAAAACCCTATTACAAGTAGAATGATTAAAACACCTAGAATCTTTGTAAAAGTATGTTTCTTCTTTTTGTTTTTCTTCCCCTTAGTATCTTCCATAATGCACCTCTAATCTGTAAAATTATATTAGTATTCTTTTAAATTTGTTGTTTTTTTATATACTGATAATATTATATTTCCAAATATTGCTACAGAAACAAGTTCTCCTAATCCTATACCTAATACTGTTAACCAGTAGGGAACCTTTGTAAAATATGATACCCAGATGGATATAATTAAACCATTTAACAAAACAGGCGGAATCATTCCTGTAGCCTTAGTTTTCATTTTACTGGTTAAATAAGCTGCTAAAAGAGTTATTAAACTACCCCCAATTATATCTATTAAGCCAAATCCTGCATAGGGAGTCAATAATAAATTAGATATCAAACAACCTACAAATAATCCTGGCACAGCTGCAGCTTCTACTAAAGGCAAAAGAGTTAACCCTTCTGCTATTCTAAGTTGAATAGGACCGAAAGTTAGACCTATTATTGGAAAAGGCAACATTTGTATCAAGACTAAAATTACATATATGGCTGCTATTAAGCTAGCCTTAGTTAAGTACTTTGTGTTCATTTTGACCTCCTTTGGTTTTAGTCATTAAATTTTAAGGTTTAATATTATTGGCAGTATTATGGGTACACTTGTAGTACATATTACTCCTGTGATAAATGCTATAATTGTGGACTGTGAATTGGTAGATGCGGATATTACTGGTAAAGATGTATCCATAGCTGTAGCTCCTGCAGATGATATAGCTTCTAAGTTTCCAATATGTTTAGCTATAATTGGAATTAAAATCAAGGCTAGAATTTCCCTAAAAACATTTGATAAAAAAGCCAATGCACTAAGCTCCACATACCCATCTGCCAACAGCATAGTTGAACTTAGTGTATACCAACCCAAACCTGCTCCTATAGCGCCTGATTCATTGATAGGCATCTTAAAAAGCAATCCCGCTAATATACCTCCCATAACACTTCCTACAATAGTTCCAAAGGGAACTAATAAAATTTTAAATCCTATCTTCTTTATTTTCTCATATATACCTTTTTGTTTTCCTATGTCTATTCCTACAAAAAATAACAATATCATAAGCCCTATATCTATCATTAAGCCTAAAGTTGGTTCAAGCCCTGAAGGAAGAAATAAATGTCCTGAAATAGTACCTAAAAATACTGACAATAATATTTTAAGACTCATTTTTATCTGCCTCCAGTCTAAATATTTTTCTTATAATATATACACTTATTATACTAAGTAATACTGTAAATATACTTATAATAGCAGCTTTAAATCCAATTGAAAATAAATTAGAAATAATCTTATCATTTATTCCAATAGTAATACCCATAACAAATAATAAAAACAATAAGCAAATGGTTTGTATTCTACTTAAATTTTTATCAATATTTTTACTTATCTTTCCTTTATTACCTATTATTGCACCTATTGATAACAAACTTAAATATAATACTAATCTCAATCCCATGGTATGCCCCCTTTAACAATTAAAAATAAAATAAATTTTATACTCATCTTATTATACCAAAATCCCTGGTATAAATCTATACCAGGGATGATCTTAAACTTCCATTATAATTGGTAGTATCATAGGATTCCTTTTTATTTTTCCATAAAGATGATTTCTTAAGTTATCTCTTATATTGCCTTTTAAAGTAGCCCAATCCGTAATCTGCCTCTTTTCACAATCTAAAAGAACATCTTTTACCCTATTTCTTATTTCTTCCATTAAGTCTTCAGATTCCCTGACATAGACAAAACCTCTAGAGATTATATCTGGACCAGCAATTACCTTACCATCTTTTTTACTCATAGTAACTACTACTACAATTAGTCCATCTTCAGATAAATGTTTTCTATCACGTAATACTATATTTCCTACATCCCCAATACCTAAACCATCAACTAATATATATCCTGATGGAACATTTCCAACTAATTTAGCATTATTATCACTAAATTCTAAAACATTTCCATTATTTATAATAAATATGTTTTCACTAGGAATATTTAGGGATTCAGCTATTTCAGCATGTTTTTTTAAATGTTTGTATTCACCGTGAACAGGCATGAAATATTTTGGTTTTACTAAATTCAAAATTAATTTTAATTCTTCTTGGCAAGCATGACCAGATACATGGACATCTGCCAATGATTCATAGACTACTTTTGTCCCTTTTTGAACAAGATTGTTGATAACCTTAGAAACAGTTTTCTCATTTCCTGGTATGGGTGTTGCAGATATAATAACTAAATCATCTTCTTGAAGTTGAATTTGTCTGTGTTCGGATTCAGAGATTCTTGTTAGTGCTGACATTGGTTCTCCTTGACTTCCAGTAGTTATTAAAGTTATTTCTTCCTTTGGATATTTATTCATGTCTCTTATATCTATTAGTGTTCCTTCTTTTATATCAATGTATCCTAGTTCTAATGCTACACCTATATTGTTTAACATAGATCTTCCAGAAAGAATTACCTTTCTGCCATTTTCCTCCGCTGCATTTATTATTTGCTGAATTCTGTGAATGTTTGAAGCAAATGTTGCAACTAATATCCTGCCTTTATGAGTAGCAAATATATTTTTAAATGTATTTCCTACTGTTCTTTCACTCATTGTATATCCGGGTTTTTCAGCATTTGTACTATCTGACATCAGGAGCATTACACCTTCATCTCCTAATTCGGCAAATCTATTTAAATCTATTACATCTCCACTTATAGGAGTATAATCAATTTTAAAGTCGCCTGTATGAATTATTACGCCTACAGGTGTAGTTATAGCCAATGCAGAAGCATCTGGTATACTGTGACCAGTCTTTATAAACTCAACTTTGAAACTTCCTAATTTTATTACATCTTTGTGTTTAACAACATTTAACTTAACATTATTTAACTTATGTTCTTTAAATTTAGCTTCTACTAATCCTAATGTTAATTTGGTTCCATAAACTGGTACATTTAACTTCTTTAATACATAAGGTAATGCACCTATATGGTCTTCATGTCCATGAGTTAAGACTATTCCCCTAATCTTTGCCCTATTTTTAAATAAATAAGTTACATCTGGTATTACAATATCAATTCCCAACATTTCGTCTTCTGGAAATGTCATACCACAATCTATTAGTATAATATCATTTTTATATTCTAATACAGTAATATTCTTACCTATTTCCCCTAAACCACCTAAGGGTATTAATTTTAATTTATCTTGTTTTCTTGTCATATCAACTCTCCTTTTATTTTATGTTTTCCATTATTTCGATTTTTAATCTTCACTAAGTCCATTTAAGCAAAAAATAAATCCCTATAGGGATTTATTTTTACATTCTTCACAATATCCATAAAATTTCAAATTATGATCTACTATAGTGAACTTTTCTTCCCTTTCTATAGACTCCTCTAATGATTCTAACAAATCAAGTTTTACTTCGATAACCTTACCGCAGTCCATACAAATTAAATGATGGTGTTGATGACCTTCTATTCCCGGAGTAAGCTCATACCTACTGCATCCATCATCAAAATTTAATCTATAGACTATATCCAGTTTTTCAAATAATTCCAAAGTTCTATAAACAGTTGCAATACCTAAGTCTGGAGATTTTTCAGTTACAATTTGATATATTTCATCACAGCTTAAATGCCCCTCTGAATTATCAATAATAACTTTTAATATGGCTTCCCTTTGCTTTGTCAGCTTAAAGCCTTCTTTTTGTAGTATCTCCTTTATTCTATTAGAATCCATATTCTCACCCGTTCAACAATTCTATTTTAACAATACTACTATTTTACACTTTTGTCAACTATTGAAGATTTTCACTTTGAATTTCTTCATATGCATTTATAGCGTCTTCAAGCTCTTCATCATCATCTATACCTATTAATAATAAATTTCCTTCATCATCAGTTTCCATCCTTAAGATGTATATTGAGCTGTCCAAATCCTCTGCTGGAAGCAATGCCGCATAATTATCATCATCTAGTCCAAAGCTTGCCAATATAAGAAACTCCTGTTCATTTCCATCTTCATCAAATAAAGTTATTCTATCATCCATTTTCCTATTCTCCCTTCCTTCGTTATTTTTATTTAGCCTTTATATAATATCTTAATCTTGAAAATCAAGATTTCATTTCTAAGTAAGTTTGTAATATAAATGTTGCTGCAACTTTATCTATAACTTCTTTTCTTTTTTTTCTTCTTACATCTCCTGATATTAACATTTTCTCAGCTGCCACTGTAGTAAGTCTTTCATCTTGGTAAATAATTTCTATTCCAAATTTATTTTTTAGTTTTTCTGCAAATTTTATGGTTTTTTCTCCTTGTGGTCCTATACTTCCATTCATATTTTTAGGTAAGCCTACAACAACTTTTCTTATATCATATTCTTTCATTATTTCTTCCAATGCATGATAATCTTTTACTTTGCTTTCTCTTCTTATGGTGGTTAAACCCTGAGCTGTCAATCCTAATAAATCCGATATAGCCACTCCGATAGTCTTATCTCCAACATCTAATCCCATTATTCTTTCCATATAATTCTCCTAACTTAAATTACTTTAATACAAAATTCAGGGCAAACACTAGCACAATATCCACATAAAATACAATTTTCGTTTGGAGTAGCCTTCCCATTTATAATTTCTATTCCATTTTGCCTACATCTTGCTATGCAATTACCACACCCAATGCAATAATCAGCAACAATTAATTTTCTTTTTTTGATTTTTAACTTACTAATTAATTCTTTTGGTATGTATCCATTTTTTAACAGACTTATGTTTGCATCAATTTCAATTGTTGATTGCATGCCTATAGCTATTGAATTAATATATTCTATTGATTTCACGTAATTAAAAGCTGATTCCGCCTCACTTATAAGATGTCCTCCACCTAAAGGTTTCATAGCATAAATCCCTTTTCCCATTTGGCTTATTTCTTTTAATGCCTTTATCATATCGTCTACATTTCCATCTTGTATTCCTATACCATATTTATTTATTATGGGATGAATTATTTCAATTTCCTTTACGTCCTTAACTGCAAGAGCACCTGAAACCCTATGTGTAGATATTCCAAAGGCTCTAATTCTACCTTTTTGCTTTTCTTTTAAAAAATATTCAATGGCTTCAAAATGTCCTCTTACAGTATGAATGCTTTCTTGTTCATGCAATAACATTATGTCTATATAGTCTGTATCCAGTTCTTTCAATGCTAAGTCTAAGCTTTCCTTTGCCATTTCTTTTGTATATGCGTAAGATTTAGTTGTTATAACAAAATCTTGTCTATTGATACCTTTTAGGGCAGTTTTTATATAGCCATAATTATCATAAATTTCTGCTGTATCAATAAAGTTAATACCCTTATTATATGCATATTCTATTAAATAAGCACCTTCTTTTATACTTAAATTAGCTTGGAATGGGGTCATGGTCAAAGAACCAAAACAAAGTCTTGATACCTTAATATCTGTGTTTCCTAAATTTACTCTTTCCATTGATTTCACCTTATCTTATATTGTAATTTAAAGAAACATACGGCTTATAATAATGAAACAATACTATTATAAGACTGTATGTTTCTTTAAATTTTACATTGATTTTATTGATTAAAAAGTCCTTTATTGATTATGCTTTAAATAAGATTTTATCAGTTCTTCCAGCAACTCATCTCTTTCTATATTGCATATTATAGACCTTGCATCCTTATGACTTGTAATGTAAGTAGGATCTCCTGATAATATATAGCCTATTACCTGGTTAACAGGATTATACCCTTTTTCTTCTAAAGCGGCAAAGGTTGAAAAAATTATTTCTTTAACTGATTTTACATTTTCCTTTGGTGGTTCAAATTTCATAGTTTCATTAAGTCTATTATTCATAGAAACACCTCCTAAAGTTTATTGTATTATAATCCTATTGCTACTTACCCTTCAATTAATTTGTATACAATTGATAGTGCCTCATCTACTTTAGAAATATCTTTTCCACCAGCTTGTGCCATATCAGGCCTTCCACCACCGGAACCTCCTGTAACTTTAGCTACCTGTCTAACTATATCCCCAGCTTTTATACCCTTCTTCACTAGTCCTGGTGTTACCATTGAGACAAAATATACTTTGCCATCTTTTACACTTCCTAATACGATAATTCCTTCTTTTATCTTGTTTTTTAATCCATCTCCCAAATTCCTTAGTTCACTCATATCCATATTATCTATTTTGGAACTTATAACAGGGATTCCATTAACTTCTTTTTTCATATGAATTATTTCATCTACTAGACCAGAAGACATTTTAGATTTCATCTTTTCTAATTCTTTTTCTTTTTCTTTCAACTCTTCGGTTAAAGCTATTATTTTCTCTACTATTCCGTCTTTATTTGTTTTTGTTATATTAGATATTTCTTCAATATCTTTCTCGATATCATTTATATAATCATATAATGCACTTCCTGTTATTGCCTCGATTCTTCTAACGCCTGAAGCAATACTTGACTCAGAAATAATTTTGAAAATCCCAATATTTCCTGTATTTGAAACATGGGTACCCCCGCACAATTCCATGGAATAATCTCCCATTACAAGGACTCTTACTAGGTCCCCATATTTTTCTTCAAATAGTCCTACTACTCCCATATCCTGGGCTTTTTTCAATGTGGTTTCTAATGTGGTTACTTCTAGATTGTCTAATATCTTAGAATTAACTATTTCTTCAATTTTCTTTAGTTCTTCATTAGTAACAGCTTCAAAGTGAGTAAAATCAAATCTTAATCTATTGTCCATTACTACAGAACCAGCTTGGTTTACATGGTCTCCCAATACATCTTTTAATGCCCTATGCAAAAGATGTGTAGCTGAATGATTTCTTCTAATAGCATTTCTTCTACTATCTTTTATTATAGCAACTACTTTATCATTTAAATTTATCCTACCTTCTATAACCTTAACTACATGAATTAGATGATTCTCTTTTGTATGTTTAGTATCTATGACTGCAGCTTTAAATCCATTACCCTCTATTATACCAGTATCACCTATTTGCCCACCGGATTCACCATAAAAAGGAGTTTCCTTTAATATAATTATGCCCTCGTCATCTTTGTTCAGGGTTTCTTTAGGCTTATTATCTATAAATAGACCTATTACTTCTGTTGCTATACTAGAATCTTCATAACCCTTAAATTCTGTTTCAAGTCCTTGAAATAAATCCCTTGAACTTGTTGATATCCAACCACTGTTTTCATCTCTAGCTTTTCTTGCCCTATTTCTTTGTTCTTCCATATATTCATTAAACTTGTCTTCATCTACTGTCAAATTCTTTTCCTCTAATATTTCCTTAGTTAAATCTAGTGGAAAACCATAAGTATCATACAGTTTAAATGCCTTGTCTCCAGCAAATTGAATTTCGTTGTTAAAATTCATTTCTTTTATATAGTTTTCTAAGATATCTATACCTTGATGAATAGTTTCTTGGAACTTATCTTCCTCAGCTTTAATTATCCTTTTTATTTGTTCTTCTCTTTCTTTTATCTCAGGATATTCTACTTTCCAAGATTCTATAACAACTTGGACTACTTCACTTAAGAAGCCTTCTTTTATACCAATGAGTTTCCCGTGCCTAGCTGCCCTGCGAATAATCCTTCTAAGTATATATCCTCTTCCTTCATTGCTTGGTAAGACTCCATCAGACACAAGGAAAGTCATAGCTCTACTATGATCAGTAATTACCCTAATAGATGTATCATCTTTTATATTGTTACCATATTTGGCTCTTGATATATCTTCTATTTTTTCTATTATTTCTTTTAAAGCTTGGGTATCAAATATGGTCTTTACACCTTCCATTACAGCAGCAACTCTTTCTAGTCCCATTCCCGTATCTATATTTGGGTTAGGTAATGGATTGTATACTCCATTTTCATCTTTATCGAATTGAGTAAATACTAAGTTCCAAACTTCAATAAATCTATCACATTCACATCCAGGTTTGCAATCATGAGACCCACATCCATATTCAGCGCCTCTATCAACGTATATTTCTGAGCATGGTCCAGATGGTCCTACTTCCAATTCCCAAAAGTTATCCTCTTTACCAAGTCTTACAATTTTATCTTCAGGCACTCCTATATTTTCTTTCCAAATCTGGCAAGCTTCATCGTCATCTAAGTATATTGTTACCCAAAGATCCTCTTTCTTTATTTCTAAATTTTTAGTTAAAAACTCCCAAGCCCATTCACAGGCTTCCTTTTTAAAATAATCTCCAAAGGAAAAATTTCCTAACATTTCAAAAAATGTAGCATGTCTGTCAGTTTTACCAACGTTTTCAATGTCTCCAGTTCTAATGCATTTTTGGCATGTTGCCATTCTATTTTCAGGTGGAGTTGCTTCTCCTGTAAAATATCTTTTTAATGGAGCCATACCTGCCCCTACTAATAAAAGTGATTTATCATTTTTAGGTATCAAAGAAAAACTTGGAGCAATTAAATGATTTTTTTCTTGGAAAAAATCTAAAAATTCTTTTCTTATTTCATGTAATCCCATTTTCTTCATTTTACTCACCTCTAAGTTAGATTTACTTATAAAATATTACAAAAAGTCCCTAGATCTAGGGACTGTATTTCTTCTAAGTTATATTTAAATTATAATTTAATATTAAGCATTTGTCAATATTTTAGGCCACAAGATTATTTACCACCCGTTTCCCTAAATTCATTGGTAAAAAAGTCAAATAAAATAATAGAAATAGATACTGCTGGTACTGCTAATATCATACCCAATACTCCAAAAACACCTCCGCCTACTATAATTGAAAGTAATATTAAAACTGGATGTATACCCGTTGTATCACCTATAATTTTTGGGGCAAGTATATTGTTTTCTATCCATTGGATAAGTACAAATAATATAGATACCCATATTGCTTTAGTGGGACTACTTAAGAATGCAAAAAATACTGCTGGTACGAATCCTAAAAATGGTCCTATGTAAGGTACAACATCTGCTAAAGCTGTAATAATACCTATAAATACTGCAAAATCTACACCTAAAATTAGCAAAGATATAGTGATTGCTACACCAACGAAAATAGCTAAAATTATTTTCCCCCTAACAAATTTAGAAAGGGAAATATCAATTCTTTTAAACAATTCTAAGCTTTTTTCTTTATGCTTAGATGGGATTAACTTCTTTATTTTTTTTATGAAATATTCTTTGTCAGCTAAAAAATATAATGTTAATATTGGAGTCAAAATTAAAGATATAAGTTTTGAAAAAGTGCTTATTACGCCGGACATAAAAGATTTTAATCCATTTACTATCATGTCTTCTAGACCTACAATGTTTTCCATAATTACCTGTTGAACTCCTTGGAAAATTGGAGGTAGTCCACCAATAGTTGAATAGTATTTGTTATATATATTATCTATAAAACTGGATATACTTTTTAGATATTTAGGCATATAAATTGCTAATTTTTTTATCTCTCTACCTGATCTTGGAATAACTAAAAATGCTAATATAAAGATTACTGCTAATATTATTAAGTATAAAATAAGCACACCATATATTCTTTTTATATTTTTCTTTTCAAAATAATTGATTATTGGATTAAATAGATACGCTAGTATTGCTGAAAAAATAATAGTGTAAAAGGTATCGGATAAAATAGAATATCTTTTCAAAAAATAAAAAAAACCAAATACACCTAATAAGCTTATAATTATTATTAGGATTCTTTTGTCTTTCAATTTTATTTTTTTCTTTTCTGGAATAAATCCATTGCCTATGTTTATTAGGTAATAGATTATTAACATTAACAATAGAATTAGTAATGCTGCTAAACTTTTGTTTAAAAATGATGCTGGGATCATTTATTCACCCCTTTTTTTGAAAAAGGCAGCAAATGCTGCCTTCTTTTACCAGGAATCCAATCCATCCTTCAAACTTTCTGTTGCTCTTCTTGCTTTTCTCATTATTTTTCTTCTATTCATAGGTGTCATTTGTGTGCCAATTATTATACCCATAGATGCACCTATTATCGTGCCCATTATAGCTGTGCTCTTACCTCTATTTTTAAACATTATATTTTCTCTTCCTCTCTTTAGTATAATTAATTGTATCTATATTATATATTGTCACCAAAGAAAGATAATAATCTAACAAATTATAGTATATATTATATAATTTTCATTTTTTTTAAATCTAATGATCATGTGGATCGTCAAAATTTACATCTTCCAAGCCTTCTATATGAACTCCTGACTTAGCAGAATAATCTAATAATGCTGCCTTAATAGCCTGCTCTGCCAATACAGAACAATGTACCTTGACCGGCGGAAGTCCATCTAAGGCTTCGACTACAGATCTATTTGTTATAGTCATTACTTCATCAATGGTTTTTCCCTTAATCAATTCTGTTGCCATACTTGATGAAGCAATAGCTGAGCCACATCCAAAAGTTTTAAATTTTACATCTTCTATTACATTGTCTTTTATTTTAAGATACATTTTCATAATATCTCCACATCTTGCATTGCCAACTTCTCCAACTCCATCAGCATTTGGAATTTCCCCTACATTTCTTGGGTTTTGAAAATGTTCCATTACTTTTTCAGAATACATTTATTTCCCCTCCTTGATTTCTTCATATAGTGGAGACATTTGCCTTAATCTATCTACTATTATAATAAGATTTTCCACTATATAATCTATTTCTTCTTCTGTATTAAAGTCACCTAAACTTAATCTTAAAGACCCATGAGCTATTTCATGAGGAAGGCCTATAGCTAACAATACGTGAGATGGGTCTAAGGTCCCTGATGTACATGCAGAACCACTTGAACCAGACACACCAACCATATCCAAACTAAGAAGTAAGGATTCACCTTCAATAAAGTTAAATGATATATTTACATTGTTTGGTAATCTTTTAGTAGGATGTCCGTTTAACTTTGTATATCCTATCTTAGACCTAATCTTTTCTATTAAACTATCTCTTAATCTAATTAATTTTTCATTTTTCTCTTCTAGGTTTTCATAAGCCAATTCAATAGCCTTTGCCATACCAACTATAGCTGGTACATTTTCAGTACCTGCTCTTTTATTTCTTTCTTGTCCTCCACCTGTAATAAGGGAGTCTATCTTTGTTCCTTGCCTTATATAT
The DNA here is from genome assembly GCA_964637035.1 of uncultured Tissierellaceae bacterium. GTDB lineage: Bacteria > Bacillota > Clostridia > Tissierellales > Tissierellaceae > CAZMMV01. The sequence goes on along the minus strand of CAZWTU010000002.1, from coordinate 114,207 downwards.
AAAGCGCCAATGCCCTTAGGACCATAAAATTTATGTGCTGCCATAGATAATAGGTCTATATTTAATTCATTAACATCAATTTCTATATGGCCTATTGCCTGTACAGCATCAGTATGGAAGTATATTCCCTTTTCCTTAGCGATTTCACCTATTTCCTTAATAGGCTGTATAGTGCCTATTTCATTGTTTGCAAAAATAATTGATATAAGTATGGTTTTATCTGTTATTGCATTCTTTAAATCTTCTAAATCTATAAGTCCATATTCATCAACATCTAAATAAGTTACTTCAAAGCCCTTTTTTTCTAAATATTCGCATGTATGAAGAACTGCATGATGTTCTATTTTAGTAGTTATAATATGATTTCCCTTGTCTTTGTTTCCATAAGCTATACCTTTTATAGCCCAGTTATCTCCTTCTGATCCACTTCCTGTAAAATAAATTTCTCTTTGTTTTGCTCCAATAATATTTCCAATCTTTTCTCTTGAATCTTCTAATATTTTTTTAGATTGACTTGCCAATGAATAAACAGATGAAGGATTTCCATATTTTTCTGTAAAAAAAGGTATCATTTCATCTAAAACTTCTTTTTTAACTGGCGTAGTAGCTGCATTGTCCATATATATATACATTCCCATTATTTACCTCCCTAATCATTTTGTTTTTTATATAATTTATTTTCATCTTCTATCATATCTTGCAAAGTTATAGAATCTACAACTTCATCTATGCTGTTTTTAATTCTTTCCCAGACTGTTTTAGTTACGCAAGTAAGTTCTCTATCACAATCATCTCCAGTAACACAATTAGATGGAGCTAAATCTCCTTCTAATGACCTTAGAATATTACCTACAGTTATTTCACTAGGTTGCTTAGATAATAAGTATCCACCTTGAGCACCTCTTACACTGTTTAAAAGCCCATCTTTTCTTAAAGTAGAAAATAATTGCTCCAAATAATTTTCTGACAAATTTTGTTCTTCCGCAATTTGTTTTAAAGTAATTGGTCCTTGTCCGTGATATAATGACAATTGAAACATTGCCTTTAAGCCATACCTTCCCTTTGTAGATAATTTCATTTTCTCACCTCTTTTAATCCCAACCAATTCAGTTGGTATTCCATAAGTAATTATATTATACCCTAGTAATTTTGTCAACATTAAATTTAAAAAATACACCATTATAAAATTATTGTTTAAAATTAATTTTATAATGGTGATGTTTTTTATTAAATATAATGTTTTGTTCTAGGTTAGTTCTTTTATCCAACTTTTAGATAGGACCCTGGGTATACCTATCAGGAACTTCACTGCCTCTTCTAAGGTTACCAATAATAAAACATATTCTACTGGCCATTTAAGTACTAAGGCACCTATAAATGCTAAGGGGACCCCAATAAGCCAAACAGAACCCATTTCTAAAAACATAGAAAATTTAGTATCTCCACCACCTCTTAAAACACCAACGATTATAGTTGAATTTGTAGTCCTAATAAAGAAAGTCAATCCCATTATAACTATTAGGCCCCTAGTTGTAGCATATAAACTAGGGTTAAGATTGCTAAATGCCTTTAAAGTTAAATCTGGAGTAAGGGCCATTAGCAAACCAAATCCTAAGCCTAGTAGGGTTGATATAATAGTAAAATTCATAGCATAATCATATGCCTTATTTTTATCTCCTTGCCCTATTTTATTTCCTACTAAAACGGCACAAGCATTAGCTAAGCCCCTAAATAAAACAAAAAATATGTTTTGTATTGTTACTGTTAATTGTACTGCTGCTGTAGCTTCCTCTCCTATTCGTGCATATGCTACAGAGTAGAGAACTTGTCCCAATGCCCAAAACCCCTCATTTATAATAACTGGCCAAACAGTCAGTAAATATTTACTTAGAAAATTTTTATTCCAATTTAATAATTCTTTTATATTTGCATTAAGTGGCCCCTGATTTTTATATACGGCATATAGTATGAATGAGATTTCAACAATTCTAGCTATTAAGGTACCAAGTGCTGCTCCTTTTACACCCATTTCAGGGAATCCAAACTTACCAAATATTAATAAATAATTGAATACAGTATTTACTATAAAGGATATACCTGATATTTTCATAGGCACCTTAGGTCTGCCAGTACTTCTTAATGCAATACTGTAAGAAAATCCTATTGCTGTAATTATATAGGATAAAGATACAATTTTTAAATACTCAGCACCTAATTTAATTACCTCAGGTTCTTTTATAAGCAATCCCATAATAAATTCAGGGAAGAAAAATCCTGCAATAGTGAATATAATACCTGCAAATGTACTTAAGGCTATTGATAATCCTAATATCTTTCTTATATTAGTGATATCTTTCTTTCCCCAATATTGAGATATAAAAATTGATGATCCACTATTAATACCAAAGTTAATTAAGGCATAAAAAAAGAATATTTGATTAGCAAGGCCTACTGCAGCAATACTAGACTGACCTAAGCTACTTATCATCAAAGTATCTACCATATTAAGGGATGATGTTATTAAATTTTGCAATGCTATGGGTATAGCTATTGCAAACATTGTTTTTAAAAATACCTTATCTTTCCAAAACTTCATTTTTACCTCCTATAAAAAACATTCTATTATAATAACTACAATATCATAGCATAATAGAATGTTTCTGTATAGGATTCTTTAATTATAATTTATCTGGGTTGAATATCTCCAAATTGAATTGGGAAAAAATCCGGGAACTCTGACTCGTCAAATACTTCACAAATATCCTCTGGACTATACTCATCACAAGAACATGGAGCAGGACAATATCCATATACTGGTATCAACAATTGTACTGTTCCTACTACTTTTACAATAATATAGGTGCCTGCTGTAAATATTACACTAGCATTAACTTCTTCTGGGGCTAATACTTCTGATTTTGTTTCCACAACAATTCTAAAGTCAAATTCATCTCTTGCATCGGGGATGAATATTATTATATCCTTAAATATATCTGGTAAACAACCTTCTTCTATTACATCTCCATTAGGAGCCAATACCTGAAAAGGAACCCTTATTGTAAATCTAACTCTTCTAAAATGTTCTTCATCAGTATCGGTTACCCTTAAAGTATTTGGAACTATAAATCCAGGTCTAAATCTTATTCTTCCAAAAGTTTCTTCTCCTATTTGAACTTCTACTTCTGGAAAGCAGTGTCTTTGTTGGCAACTTGCAAATACTTTATCTACAATAACACAATCTCTATCAAAACAGTTAATTACACTTGCTTTATTAATATCATCCATATGAATTCACTCCTTTTATTTAATAAATTCCTAATCAATATCATAGTATGTATGGATGCGAATATTTGCTACTAAATTAATTGATGAGGTGAATCCCATGATTGAAAAAGATTTTCAAATTGCCATAAGTTCTAAAAAGAATGTATTTATCTTTAAACTTTTAAAAGACCATAAATTATCCTATGACACCTATGACTCAGATCTACATTTGTTGGAAAATAAGGTCTTATATGATGAGGGTGTAATCTGCTACGATTTATGTATTGATGAAGAAGATTCAGTGCATTTAGTTTCTTTGCTTGATTCTGGAGAATTAAATTACATTAAATTCCTTGATGGTAAATGGTCTGGTGGAATAATAGGAAAGTTTGATTTAACATCAAATATATACAACCAGATTGAAATCTTATTTATCAAAAACAAACTTCATATTATATACAATTTATCCAATTTTATAAACTCTAATGTATGGACTATACAACATGTAATTTATGGGGATAAAATTGAAGGAAGACATAATATCACTAGGTATATCTCAAGTAAAAAACCAGAATATTTTGTAGTTGATATAGATAGTGATGGGATTATTCATTTAGCTTATAATCCTAATATTGATAAATCACAAATATTCCATTGTTTTTATAATCCATTTAGTAATAAATGGTCTAGTAAGGCAAATAAGCTTTCTCAAGAAGGTAGGTTAAACTATTTTCCATATCTATTAGTTGATACTAAGGATAATATCCATTTGTTATGGTTAGAATCTTATAAAAATAACTACAATATTAAATATTTAAAGATGAATGCTGAAGGAAGGAGGAAGCATATATGGAAAGAAATTAACCTGCCAGCCATGAATGTTTCTAAATATCCCCCAATAATCTTTGAAGAAGGTAATATAATTAAGCTTGCGTTCACAGTTGACTCACAGGTAAAACTTCTTAATTCAAATGATTATGGGGATTCATGGGTTAATGAAGAAGAAATATACCATACAAATGAAAACCTTAGAATCTTCAAATGTAGGTCTAATATAGATTCTAAAATCAATAGGATCAATTACTCCTATTGCGAAACAAATAATAATATTAAATTATATATCTTAGAAATGTTTAAGAAGCTACCTATTATTCAAAAAGATTTTAATCTAGAAGATCAATCAGATAAAAATGAACTTTTAGTAGAAAATGAAGATACTGATATTACTCCTGATATGTATTATAAACTAGGGGAAAAACTTGACAATATACTAGAAAACCAATCTTCCATAGAGGAAATTATGACTAAGATTTTAAAATACCAGGAATTTATGGATATTAAATTAGATGATATTTATGAATTTACAGAAACTGATAATAGGAGTTTTATTGAAAGGCTATTTAATTCTTAAAATGATATATTTAAAGGGCTGTTTCACGTTTATGAAACAACCCTTTTATCTTTTTATAATCCTAATTTAATTGTTAGTTTTTCAAGCATATCCTTAGTCATTTTATCTAAATCATATTTTGGATTCCAGCCCCATTCTTCTCTAGCAGCTGTATCATCTAATGAATTTGGCCAAGAGTCTGCGATTTCCTGTCTGACAGGGTCTACATCATAACTTAATTCAAATTCTGGAATAAACTTTTTAATAGATCCAGCTAACATTTCTGGTTCAAAACTCATAGCGGATACATTGAAAGCATTTCTATGAATTAATTTAGATGGATCTGCTTCCATTAGATTTATTATTGCATCTAATGCATCTGGCATATACATCATATCCATAAATGTACCTTTATCTATAAAACTGGTATATTTTTTCTTTCTTATAGCCTCGTAATAAATGTCAACTGCATAATCTGTAGTTCCGCCACCAGGTAGTGTTTCATATGATATAAGTCCTGGGAATCTTACTCCTCTAGTATCCACACCATACTTTTTAAAATAATAATCACATAATATTTCTCCAGCTACCTTAGTAACACCATACATAGTCGATGGTCTTTGAATCGTATCTTGTGGTGTATTATCTGGTGGAGTACCTGGTCCAAATGCTGCTATGGAACTTGGCGTAAATATCATACAATTTTCTTCTTTTCCTACCTTTAGAACATTGTGTAATCCATTCATATTTACATCCCAGCATCTATCTGGATTTTCTTCACCTACAGCTGATAATACTGCAGCTAAATTAATAATTGTATTAATCTTGTGTTTCTTAACTATTTCTGTTAATTCTACACCATCTGTAACATTGGCTATTTCAAATGGCCCAGATTCTATTAACTTTTCGTGTCCTTCTTTTATCCTTCTTCCACTTGCAACTACATTATTTGTACCATAAACTTCTCTTAATTTGTTTGTTAATTCTGAGCCTATTTGTCCTAAGGCTCCCGTAACTAAAATTTTTCTCAACATCTACACCTCCGTATGAATTGAATATCAACTATTCGTTATAATTATAACACAAGACACATTATTTTCATACCTAATTACAACTATAGGTTAATTTATTTCTACAATTAGCTAAAACATAGTCCTATAGCCCCTGGCCCTAGATGTGACCCGATTACTGGTCCTAATTCATCTATTGTAATAATAGCTTGGGGAAAATTGTTTTCTAATTGGATTTTTAATTTCTCTGCCAGATCATAATTGAGTATATGGCATATGCCTATTTTTTCAACATCCTCAGGTACCTTACTCATTATTGATTGTAAAGCCTTATTCTTCCCTCTTAACTTTTCTAAAAGTTCTAACTTTCCGTCTTTAAGCTGGATTATGGGCTTTATGTTTAATAAGTTTCCCACCTTAGATTGAATTGTAGAAAGTCTCCCCCCTCGGCTTAAATATTCTAGGCTTTCTGTAGTTAAATAAACATCCATATTCATTTTTTTATTATTCAAATATATTTCTATTTCTTTAGATGTACTTCCCTTTTTAACCATGTCAACTGAATCTTCAACTAAAAATCTTAAGTTTGAAGCTGATGATAAAGAATCAATAATAGTAATTTTTCTATCCTCTAAGATATTCTTTGCCAAAATTGCACTGTTGTAAGTTCCACTTATTTTAGAAGATAAAACAACCACTATTATTTCATCATATCCTTCTTGGAAAGCCTCATTATAAGCATTTACAAATTCTCCTGTTGAAGGCTGTGATGTGGATGGAAATAACTTCGTTTTACTTAACCTCTCGTAAAAGTCATAAAATTCCCCTGGAAAAGGTTCTTTTCCTGTTTCTTCCCCAAATACATAGTTTAGTTGTACAATAGTAACTTTTTCTTCCTCAGCATATTCTTTATTGATATAGGCTGTGCTGTCTGTAATTATTTTTATTTTTGACATCTTCTCATCCCCTTTAAATTATCTTTTTTATTTGTCACATTGACTATATTACCATATATATTTATTTTATTAAATGACTTTATTTTTATACTGTATCATTTATGATAAGATTTATTCTGATAGGACTTATATAAAAATAAACTTGCTAAGTTATGAGCAAGTTTATTTTTATATACTATTTATTTCATATACTATTTACTTTACAACTATATTATATATCTTACCAGGGACAAATATTTCTTTTACAATATTTTTGCCTTGCAAATATTTATTTATATTTTCATCGGCTATGGCTTTTTCTTTTATCTCTTCTTTGCTAACCTCTACTGGAACTTCCAGTGTTCCTCTTACTTTACCATTTACTTGTATAGGCATTTCTATAACCTTATCCTTTGTTTTTTCCTCATCATATACTGGCCATGTAGTTTCATGTAAATAACCCTCAAAGCCTAATATAGTCCAAAGTTCCTCTGTTATATGGGGTGCTACAGGGTTTAAAAGAATTATATATGTTTTAAAGTCTTCTTTTGTAATTTTACCAAAATCATTAAATTCATTTAACAAGGTCATTAAGGCTGCTATTCCAGTATTATATTTAAGGTGTTCAAAGTCCTCTGATACCTTTTTTATTGTCTTGTGAATACTACTTTCTAATTCCTTGCTATAGCCTTTGCCCTCTACTAAAATATCCTGAAGTTTCCATACTCTGTCAAGATACCTTCTGCAACCCCTTAGGGCATCTTCTGACCAAGGTACAGATTTTTCAAAATCACCTATGAACATCTCGTAAGTTCTCAAGGTGTCTGCACCAAATTCATTTATTATTTCGTCTGGATTGATTACATTACCACGGGATTTAGACATCTTTTCATTGTTTTCTCCAAGTATCATTCCATGGGATGTTCTCTTGCTATAGGGTTCAGATGTAGGGACTACTCCTATGTCATATAAGAATTTATGCCAAAATCTTGAATAAAGCAGGTGCAATGTTGTATGTTCCATTCCACCATTATACCAGTCAACTGGAGACCAATATTCTAATGATTCCTTGGATGCTAAGGCTTTGTCGTTGGAAGGATCTATATATCTTAGGAAATACCAAGATGAACCAGCCCAATTAGGCATAGTATCAGTTTCCCTTTCAGCCTTACCACCGCATGTAGGACAAGTGGTTTCTACCCAATCTCTAATCTTTGCCAAAGGTGATTCTCCAGTGTCTGTGGGCTCATAATTTTCTACATCTGGAAGTTTAACTGGTAATTCACTTTCAGGCACAGCTACCCAACCACATTTATCACAATGTACTAGGGGTATAGGCTCTCCCCAATATCTTTGTCTTGAGAATACCCAATCTCTTAATTTAAAGTTTGTTTTTTTACTGGCTAATCCTTTGTCTTCTAGCCATTTTGATATATGGTCTATTGCTTTATTTACTTCCATACCATTTATGAAATCTGAGTTGATTATAGTTCCCTTATCAGTATCTATATAAGCTTCTTCTTCAATATTACCACCCTTTACTACCTCAACTATTGGGAGATTAAATTTCTTAGCAAATTCCCAGTCACGGCTATCATGGGCTGGTACTGCCATTATTGCACCTGTACCATAACTCATTAATACATAATCAGATATCCAAATAGGCATTTCCTCGTTATTTACAGGGTTTATTGCCTTTAATCCCTTTATTTCAACACCAGTTTTTTCCTTAGATAATTCAGTCCTTTCAAAATCAGACTTTTTACTTGCCATATCTTGATATTCTTTTATTTCAATTAAGTTTGTAATGTCTTCCTTATATTTTTCTATTAAAGGATGGTCTGCAGCTATTACCATGTAGGTTGCTCCAAATAGAGTATCTGGTCTAGTGGTAAATACACTTAACTTTTCTTCTTTGTTTGCAATTGAAAAATCAACATCCATTCCAATAGATCTTCCAATCCAATTTTTTTGCTGAAGTTTTACTCTTTGTATATAATCTAAATCATCTAAATCATCTATTAGTCTATCTGCGTACTCTGTTATCTTTAACATCCATTGATTTTTAACTCTTTGAATAACCTGACCGTCACATCTTTCACAGACGCCAGCTACTACTTCTTCATTGGCTAATCCTATTTTACAAGATGTACACCAGTTAATAGGCATTTCATGCTTGTAGGCTAAACCATTTTCAAATAATTTTAAAAATATCCACTGGGTCCATTTATAATAATTTGGATCTGTTGTATTTACTTCCCTTGACCAATCAAAGGAAAATCCAATTGATTGTAGTTGTTTCTTAAATCTAGCAATATTTTCCTCTGTTACCTTGCTAGGATGTATTTTATTCTTTATTGCATAGTTTTCCGTAGGAAGCCCAAAGGCGTCCCAGCCCATAGGAAACAATACATTATACCCTTCTAACCTTCTTTTTCTAGAAACTATGTCTAGGGCTGTATATGGCCTTGGGTGGCCTACATGTAAACCCTCCCCTGATGGATAAGGGAATTCTACTAGGGCAAAAAACTTAGGTTTTTCACTTTGATTTTCTGCTTTAAATGGTTGGTTTTTCTCCCAAATTTGTTGCCATTTCTTTTCTATTTCATTTGGTCTATACTCTCTCATACTATTCCTCCTCTTTTTACAAAAAACAATAAACCTTCCGTCTCAAATTAGAGACGAAAGGTTGAATTCCGCGGTACCACTCTTGTTGATATTTCTATCCACTTAAAAATATAACGGCATTAAACCGACTAAGATTTTACCTTAGTAACTCAAGGATAAGTTCAATCTTAACTGATATCACCTTTCACCAAATGGCAACTCTCTAAAATCAGTATACAATATACTACTTCCCATCACAGTATTTATTAACTTTTTTCTATTATAACCAATATACCTTGTAAAATCAAGAAATATTTAAAATTCTGCTGAATGTACTGTCCTTGGGAATGGGATTACATCTCTTATATTTGTCATTCCTGTTATATACATAAGGGCTCTTTCAAATCCTAGACCATATCCAGAGTGAGTTGTTCCACCATATTTCCTTAGTTCTAAATACCACCAATATTCATCTTTATCCATTCCATTGTCTATTATCTTTTGTTCAAGAACATCTAGTCTATCCTCTCTTTGAGAACCACCTATAATCTCTCCTATGCCTGGTACTAATAAATCCATAGCAGCAACAGTTTTGTTATCCTCATTTATTTTCATGTAAAAAGCTTTTATTTCCTTAGGATAGTCTGTTACAAATACAGGCTTCTTATATACCTTTTCAGTGATATATCTTTCGTGCTCTGTTTGTAAGTCAATTCCCCATTTAACTGGATACTGGAATTCTTCTTTTGATTCTAACAATAGTTCAATAGCTTCAGTATAAGTTATACGAACGAAATCATTGTTCAAAATATTATTCAGTCTATCAATTAAGCCTTTGTCTATAAAATTGTTGAAAAATTCCATTTCTTCTTTAGCATTTTCCATTACATATTCAATAATATATTTCATCATATCTTCTGCTAAATCCATGTTGTCATTTAAGTCTGCAAAGGCTATCTCAGGCTCAACCATCCAGAACTCCGCCGCATGTCTGGTTGTATTTGAATTTTCTGCCCTAAAGGTAGGTCCAAAAGTGTAAATATCTCTAAAGGCATGGGCATAGGCCTCACCTTGCAATTGTCCTGATACAGCTAAACCTACTTTGTCTCTAAAGAAATCTTGGCTAAAGTCTATTTCTTTTTCCTCTGTCAATGGCACATTTTCTAAATCTAGTGTTGTAACATGGAACATTTCACCTGCTCCCTCAGCGTCAGATGCGGTAATTATTGGAGTGTGAACGTAAACAAATCCTTTTTCATTAAAAAACTTGTGTATACCATAGGATAAAATTGACCTTACTCTAAATACTGCATTGAAAGTATTGGCCCTAGGTCTTAAATGAGCGATAGTCCTCATATACTCGAAGGTATGTCTTTTCTTTTGTAAAGGATAGTCGGATGTTGAATATCCTTCAATTTCTACCTCTGTGGCTTTTACTTCAAAAGCCTGCTTGGCTCCTGGAGTCGCAACAAGTATACCCTTTACTCGAATTGCAGAGCTAAGTGATAAGTCCCCTATTTCCTTAAAGTTATCTAAGTTGTCCTCAATAATTATTTGTAAATTTTCGAAAAAAGTCCCATCATTTAATTCAATAAATCCAATAGATTTTGAAGTTCTAGATGTTCTTATCCAGCCTTCTAGGGTTACTTCTTGGTCTAAATACTTTTCTGTATCCCTGTAAATACTCCTAATTGTAGTTTTCATATTTTTCTCCCTTCTTATTGCTTTATTTTATTGTGAATTTTTTAAAACAAATTCAAAACATTAGATTCCTCATTACATTCGGAATGACAAGCTATATATGCTTACTTGGTAAGTCCTGGTTTCTCCACTCACTAGGTTTCACTGTGTTAGAACATAACAAAAACCTCTCATCTCTTTAATTTAATAGAGACGAAAGGTTTAATTTCCGCGGTACCACTCTAGTTGCTTATAGCCACTTTAACACACAATAATGTGCTTCACATATAAGGGTGTAATACCCTCTAAGTGTACTCTCCTAAGGATTTCCATTAGAAACTCAAGGACGTTCTTCAATATAAGTTTCGTATCCATGTTCCACTATCATGAACTCCCTATAACTACATCTTATATTTACTCTTCCTATCAAAGTTTTTCACTTTACACTATTATAGTTATTTTAATCCATATTGTCAAATTATTTTTTAAATCTTCTTTTTATTTGTCCCTCGTAGCCATTTTCTGTAGGGTTATAATATTTTTTCCCTAGAAATTCATCTGGTAAATATTGTTGTTCTACCATAGCATCCTCATAGTTATGAGGATATTTATATCCCTCACCATGACCTAGTTTTTTCGCACCTGGATAATGGCCATCCTTTAGATGAATAGGTACGTCTCCTATCTCCTTAGATTTAATATCTGCCAGTGCCTTATCTATACCAATATAAGCCGCATTGCTCTTTGGTGCTGTAGCCATGTATAGGGCTCCTTGGGCTAGGTTGATTCTCCCCTCTGGCATTCCTATAACATTAACTGCATTAAAGGTTGATACAGCAATGTTTAGGGCATTTGGGTCAGCATTTCCTACATCTTCTGAGGCAAATATTATTATCCTTCTAGCTATAAATTTTGGATCTTCACCAGCATTTATCATTTTAGCCAACCAATATAAGGTTGCATCTGGATCTGACCCCCTCATACTTTTTATAAAAGCAGAAATAGTATTATAGTGTTCGTCTCCACCCTTATCATATTTAGCTGTTTTTATTTGAATAGATGATTTTATTGTTTCCAAATCAATTTCAATTATTCCCTGAGAATTTTCCGGTGTTGAAAGGACTCCTATTTCTAGAGAATTAAGAAGAGTTCTCCCATCTCCCTCTGATATGGTAATTAAATAGTCTATGGCATCTTCACTTATATTTACTTTGTATTTGCCTAAACCTCTTTGGCTGTTGTCTAATGCAGAATTTAAAAGTTGTTCTAATGCATGTCTTTCCAAAGAATATAATTGTAATACCATAACCCTAGATAATAAAGCCTTATTGACTTCAAAATAGGGATTTTCTGTGGTTGCACCTATTAATATAATAATACCTTTTTCTACAAAGGGTAATAGGGCATCCTGTTGAGACTTATTAAATCTATGAATTTCATCTATAAAAAGAATAGTTCTCTTGTTATTTAATTTTAAGTTTTCTTCGGCCCTTGCCATTACTTCCCTTATATCCTTTACACCTGAAGTAACTGCTGATAACTTTTCAAATATCATATCTGTCCTGTTAGCTATTATCATGGCTAAAGTAGTTTTGCCAGTACCAGGTGGACCATAAAATATCATAGAAGTTATCCTATCAGCTCTAATTGCCCTGTTAAGGAATTTACCTTGTCCAAGAATGTGGTCTTGGCCTACAAATGATTCTACAGTTTTAGGCCTCATTCTATCAGCAAGAGGAGCATTCTTTTTTAATCTTTCTTTCATGTTTAATGTAAATAAATCCATTTTATCACCTTATTAGTTTTGATTTGTATATAACTTTATATTAGAGTCAATGATTAGTCAATTTATAATTTTCCATTATTCCTTTAATTGTTCCTATTCCTTGTATTCTATTTCATTTAAAAACTGGCTAAAAATCCTAGCCAGTTAATTTATACTATATTAATTGTTTTTCTACATATTCAGAAGTCATAGACCTTAATATACTTACATAGGTCATTGAAAATTCTATTATATCTCCAACCTTATAATCTATTTTACTATCTGAAGCATCTAATATTAAATGATCTGAGCTTCCTCCTAAAATTATTATATCTTTATCTTTAGGGTATAGGCTGTCAAAGTCTGTGTCCTGCTTTCCTATTCCACATAAAATCCTTTTTCTAAGACCCCTATCTACAAAAGTAGGTGTATTTCCAAAGGCATCCTTGCCTATTTGACCAGTAGGCAGTGAAGGTTTTTCCTTTACTTCTAATACTTCTACATGAAGATTAAATCCATCATTTCTGCATCCTTTTATCATCTTACCATAGGCAGTTTCATTACCTAGTATTATGGACTCACCTAATCTTAAATTATTAATTCCTTCTAGTTTTTCATCCTCAAGTAAGTATATAGAGCTTGAATTTCCACCAGAGATTATTTCCAACTTGATATTATATTTGTTTTCAATTTCTTGGCCTATTTCTATCAAATTTTTTAGCTTTTCTCTAGTTGGAATAACTCCACCATAACAAGTTAAATTAGTTGCCAATCCTACTAAGCTAACTCCTTTTAGGGTGGTTATTTCTTCAACTGCAGAAAACAAGTTTTCTTTATCATAATAGCCCTCTCTAAGATCACCTAGGTCTAGCATTAAGATAATTTTGTGTAGCTTTCCCTTTTCTAATGCCTTGTCAGATAATATCTTTATGGTTTCTATTTCAGAGTTTAATGATATATCTGCATATTCCACTATCTCTTCTGCTTCTGATTTCATAGGTAATCTAAGCATTAACTTGGGCATATCTATATCTTTTAATCTTATTAGATTTTCTATTCTAGAATCAGCTAAATACTCTATACCGCTTTCTAGGTAGACCTTAGCTATTTCAGGATTACCGCAAAAAACTTTGCTTACTCCTGCAATCTTTATATCCTTTTTATTACATAAGTCTACTAAAATTTTAGCATTGTTTTTTATAATATTTAAATCTACAGTCATTTTAGGATAAGCCATTATCAGTTACCTCCAGACTTTTATTTAGGAGTTTTAATGCAATTTCTGGGTATTTCTTAGACATTACCCCTAGGGAGGCCATTATATAATAATTATCTATTAGGATTTTTGCTCCGGCTTTTGGAAGTAGGTCAGTGCCTTTATTTGATAAGGGTATTTCTTTTAATATTTCATTGCTATTTGCTAGTCTAGTAAGGGCACCACCTGTACCAATTATATATTTTACTTCTGTTAAATCTTTTCCCTCTGCTATGGTCTTTTTCCCACTAGGTCCATATAAATGTTTTAATTGACCTGAATGTCTCCTAACAGCTGTAATTGTAGCGTATAATCCTAGTTGTTCTACAAATCCTTTTTCTAAATCATTTTCTGGAATCGGCTTGTGGGTCTGGATTAATTCTTCTAATTGGTCTAGGTTAATATTTAGATTTTCACTTAATCTTTCCATGTCCAAAGAGTTGACAATGTTTTTCATATTTATATATACTCCTAAATCCCCCTCTACAGTTCTTTTAGCTTTAGGTTCTGGATTTAATAGTATTCTTGAAACCTCGTCACTATCTTCAGTAACAGAGTGAACGTCAGTTGTAGCACCACCAACATCTATGGTTATTAAGTTTCCAATATTATTATATAATAGTTTTGATGCCTCCATTACTGCACCTGGAGTGGGCATAATAGGTCCATTTACCATTTGTCTAAGCCTTTCCATTCCTGGTGCATGGATAATATGTTTTTCAAAAACTTCTTGTATAACCTTTCTTGTAGGTTCCACATTTAATTCATCTATTTTAGGATAAACATTGTCCACTAAATATAATTCTGCACTTTTACCTGCAAATAATTCCTTTACTTCCTCATGGTTTTCAATGTTTCCAGCATATATAATAGGAATATCTAAATTTAATTCTGATATTAGCTGAGAATTATATAAGGCTGTATCCCTTTCTCCATAATCTACCCCACCTGCAATTAGGATAATATTAGGATTTATCTCTTTAATCTTCTTTAAATCAGATTTCCTAAGTCTACCTGCTGTGATTTGCTTTATGTTGGCTCCTGCGCCTAGTGCAGCCTCTTTAGCTGCCTTAACAGTCATATCGTAGACTAATCCATGAACTGTCATCCTCAGTCCTCCTGCAGCGGAGCTAGTGGCTATTAGTTCATTGTATTCTATGGTGTCTACAGAAAGACTTTTACCCAAATCATCTATGGAAGCCTTTAAGCCTATATTTACATCTCCTTCTAATACAGAAGTAGGAGCTTGACCTTGCCCAATAAATATTGGGCAAGAATCTAGCTGGTTAAAAGCATTGACCACAGTAGTAGTACTACCAATTTCTGCTACTAGGAGATCAATTTTCATTTTTATTTCCCATTTCTCTTCTCTTTTCGATTAAAAATGTAGCAACTTGAGCTCCATTTGAACCCCTTCCAAAACCTGCATCCATACCTGCTTCTATGGCCATCTCGTTAGATACCTGGGTGCCACCACCTACAATTATAACCTTATCTCTAATACCTTTTTCAATAGCTAATTCATGAAGTTTTTTCATGTTTTTGTAATGAATATCATCATGAGAAATAATGGTAGATGTCAAAATAGCATCAGCATTTAATTCTATGGCAGCATCAACTAATTTCTCTACTGGAACTGAAGTACCTAGCATGTGAGCTTCAATACCATATCCTTCTATTCCACCATGTTTGATATCGATGATTTCCCTCATTCCCACTGAGTGTTCATCTTCTCCAACAGTGGCAGCCACTACTTTCATAGGATATTTCTTTATTTCTGCTCGAATTTCATCTTCTGTTAAGACTTTTGGTTTTGGTGGTATAACCAATTCATCTAAATCTATAGAAAAATCAACTGTACCTTTTATTTCCACACGTGTACCCTCTGCTTCTTGCATTATTTCCTTGTTGATTGCTTCCACTTCTTTAAGTCCCATCTTTTTACCTATCTCTATGGCTGCAAATTCAGCTGTTCTTTCATCAGTAGGTAAAAACATAGTAATTAAGATTACTCCGTCACCGAACCACTGTACTTCTGGTTTAATTTTTGAAGAATTTTTCAGTTCTTCTACTTCTTCTAGCCTAACATTAACATTATCACTTTCATCTAGTTCGTCAATAAAGATTATCTTGGATGGATCTTCAAATGTGCCTCCACCTATTAGTTTAGAGGGATCATCTACTGCATCTTTATCATATTGGCTTACATTGTTGTATCCAAAGTGGGCAGTAACAGGTGCCATATAGTCTTCATCTCTTTCGTATACGGTCCCCTCTCCTACACCACCATCTATCTTTCTAATAATACCATCACTATTTCTTTCCGGATATTGTCCAGAGTCTACAAAAAATCCTTCTTCTACTGATTTAAAGTATCCACCTACTTGTAAAATTTCTTCCAAATAGAGAATAGATCTTTCTTTTAGCTCCCTTACTTTATCGGCTAATTCTCCCTTATCTCTTTTTATCTCTAGCATCTCAGTTAAACCATCCATACCTGCAAATGCTTGTTTAGCTGTATCCACTGCTTCTATATTATATATATGCCATGGTACATTTCTTCCTTCATCTGGAGTTATAGTTGACTGGATTTCTGCCCTAGTAAGTTGAGATATCAACAAGTTTAGCACATGGGTTACAGTTGCCTCTCTTGTGGAAGATTGCATATATTTTGTATTCATTTGTGCCCTCATCTTATAATCTGCAAACAATTCTCTTAAGGCAACAGCATAGGGTAGGTCTAACCTCATGCAAGGTGCTGGTGGTGCTGTTGGTGGTACTGTGGAAAGACATATATTTTCTTTCTTTATACCGCATTTTAGTGAAAATATGGAGTTAATGGCATGCTGGACCATAAGTTCTGGCATTACCTTCCATGCTTCCCTAGCAGTTGCATTTGCATTGTGGGCCCCGTCTATCTGGGCTATATCTGCCCAACCCATTATATGTTTAGCTTCTGCTGCATCAACATAGGATCTAATCATATTTATATTTCTATATAATACATTATACTGGGGATCTTGATGGGCTCCATTTACTCCTTCTTCAGCAAACATTACAGCAATTTCAGGACCTGCTACACCTGATACATATGAATGATAATTAATTGGCCTACCTACTTCATCTTCTATAAAATCTATGGCCTTTCTTTGAACCCTAACTTGCTTTCTTGTAATAGGTATTCCACCTACACCTTGAGGCGTACCCTCTATAAGGCTTTCAAAGTGAGATTGCCCTGCAGTTCTAATAACCATTAAATGGTCTGCCCCATGCCATGCTGCCATTCTCATCCTTCTAATGTCATCTTCAAATCTGCCTGAAGCTATTTCTGTTGTAATAGTAGATTTACCTTGAGGATCAATATTATCGAAATAACTAGCGGCTGGTAAAGGCTGACTCTGTTCTAAGGACTCAGTCATATCGTAATATTCAAATTTACCAATCTGTCTTTTCTCATCAATTCCTTGTCTCCAATGCCATCCTCTTCTTCTTGGTCTGTAATTCTCTATATCCCTTAATAAATAATCAATATCTAACTTTTTATTTGCTTTTAATTTCATCAGTTAGCAACTCCTTTAAATATGGTCACGACATCATCCCACATTTGACCTTCTACTAATTTTAAACCTGCATCTCTTATTTCCATCTTCTTTTCTTTTGCCAATCTATAGACTATATGTCCTGCTCCTTTTCCCATAAGACCTCTGTCTATAACACCATCCACTATTGTTTTAGCCTCAGTACTGGAAAATCCCATTCTTAAAAGTACAGATCTTTCAATTGAGGGACTTGTGTTTTTTCTGGCTAAATCTATTATGGGGTCTATTAATTCTTCTGCTAAGTCCCAAAATTTTTTCTCTAGGTCTTTTTCACTTAATCCAGCTAAATGCTTTCTCCGCTCTTGAAAATCATCTGGTCTTTCCATTTTTTTCCCTCCTAATTAATAGTCTATACCTAATTCATCTAAGCTTGCTTTTACAAACTCAACATCAGATTTAGTCTCTTCTACTAAAAATTCAATATCTTCTTTCGTAGCATTTGTTGCACTAACATGGTTTACTGCATTTCTAATATAAGAATTTCTTGTCCTATTTAAGTCTATTTCCACTACATCAACAAAAGATGGGTCCTTTGGTAATATAATATTTTTACCAGGAACTTCCTCCATCGGGTCTCCAATTATTATTTCTATACCATTTTCTCGTGCAAAAGTTAATTGAGGATTGATGTGTTTGCCTGCTCCTGTGTATTCTGTTTCTTGCACTACTATTATTTCATCTTCATCCATGTCTTGTGCTATTTTAAAGGCTGCTACCAGTGATGTATTACCAGCTGGTCCTCTTTCTAATCCTTCAATTTGTGCCAGTAATTCTGTCATATAAAAAACTGAACCCTGGTTCATAGTTACATATCTATCAATATATCTAAGGGGTCTAGCTGCTGATCTAGGTACATCTGACCTATCTGGCCAAGTTGTAAATGGTATACCAAAACCAGTATGACCAGTGGTAAATGATTTCTTGTTAAATTGTTCATCTGATGCCATATGAAGACCTGCTAAACTAACGCTTGCCCCTATGATTTTAGTATCCAAAGCACCGGCTTTTATTAATCCCCTTGCCGTACCTGTTAAGTTCCCCCCACCTGCATTTGTCACTACTACTGCCTCTGGATCCTTACCCTCTCTTTCTCTGAATTCCATTGAAAGTTCGTATCCTAAAGTTTCAACTCCTGCTATACCAAAAGGTGTATATAGAGAAGCATTGAAGTATCCTGTTTCTTCTAGCATAACAAGGAAGGTATAGAACAACTCTGGTCCAACAGTAAGTTGTACAACTTCTGCTCCATAAGCTTCACATTTTCTTGCCTTTTCTATTATTTCTGGCTGGCCTTTGCCCTTTGAATCATAACATTCTTGAACAATAATACATTTTAACCCCTGCATCGCTGCTTGTGATGCTACTGCTGCACCATAGTTACCAGAAGTAGCTGCTATAACGCCTTTATACCCTAGTTTCTTTGCGTGATAACATGCTGTAGCTGCCCTTCTTGCTTTAAAACTACCTGAAGGATTACTGGCTTCATCCTTTACAAAGATTCTAGCTCCCTTTCCTTCTGGTGCAAATTTTCTTGCAAGTTTTGTTAAGTTTTTAAGTTCTAATAGCGGAGTATTACCTACTCCTGTACTATTTTGTATGTCTATTATTCCTTGTAAACTATATCCTGTTTCTCTCATCATTCTTTCATAGTCAAATTTAATGTTTCCAGATTCAAATTTATCATAATCTATAGCTATTGCCTTTTTCATAGTCTCAGGTCTGCGTTCCATTACCGCATCATAACTCATATCTTTACCCATTATTATTCACCATCCTTTGATAATATTTCTCTAGCTTGACGTCCAATATATAATAATTCTGGAACTGCCTTACCAAAATCATGGTCCCAAAATGGATTAATTTCTACTAATGTTCCTTCTACTTGTCTTCCTATATAAGTTTCTACTTTTACCTTATCCCCAATCTTAGCTTCATCGTCTATTAAAAATCCCTTATCCCACATCTCTAATGGCACATTTTGTGTGTCCTCTGGTATATTTGAAGCCCTTTCCCCTACTTCTAATACAACGTTATAAATCCTAACCCAATCTCCTTGTTTAGCTTCCATATATTATCCCTCCATTTTCTTCTATTTACTCCTCAATGCGGTCTCTCATGTCTCCCATTATAGCCCTTGGTACTGGTAAGTCTATCATGGTTTTAAGTCCTGGTCTTGAATTTATTACATTTGGTATCATATTAACTGTCATAGCAATTGTTCCTATTCCTCCAGGTATTTCTGGTGTTATTGACATATTTACATTAGGGGTTCCCTTAATAGTTATATAATCTCCGGTTTCTCCACCTTCTAATTGTGGTTCTACCTGTTGTGGATGAAACATTTCAATTTTTTGCTCACCGTTCACATATCCAAACCCTTGCATATTACATCCCGCAACGTCTCCAGCTTGTACTTCAGCATATGGCGCTTTTCTGTATACTGATGAAACTATTGGGGCCCTAGTTAATTTAACATCATCACTTAATTCCCAGCCTAATGCATCTGATATCATCCTAATGGATTCTGGAAAACCAACGTGACCTGCAAGATTATCTTCTGCAACCCTTTTGTTAAATTCATCTACAGTAATACCAACACCTTGCCCACTCATTACTGCAGGGCCAAAAGGTGATAAGTTATTTATTCTTTCAGCCTTTATACTCTCAACATCTGTACAAGCGCCAGTAAGCGTAATAACTAGCAAGTCCATAATAAGACCTGGATTGATACCTGTACCTAATACTGTAACTCCATTTTCTTTAGCTATTCTATCTAATTCTTTTGCCAATTCTGGTTCTTGTGCTTGGGGATATGCCATTTCTTCAGCAGTTGATATTACATTAATTTTTCTTTCTAAGCAATATTTTATTTTATCAAAATTATCCTTAGTAAAAGAATCTGTTGCAATAACTGCAATATCAGCTGAACCTTCTTTTATTACATCTTCATAGGAACCTGTTAATAAATCTTCTCTATGGCCCCTTTTAACATCTAAAAAATCATACATGCTTTTACCAATTTTGTTTCCTCTCACTACTGCTCCGGTAATATCAACGCCTTTCTTGTTTAAAAGCATTTCAACTACACCTTTTCCCATTGACCCTAAGCCCCATACTATTACCCCTACATTTTCTTTTCTCATTACAGCACCTCCATAAATTTTTAATCGCTATATATTTGTTATATATGCAATAACCTTGCCAAGGTCCAATCTATAGCAGTTTTTCATTATATTACTGTATTTTCTCCTTATATTGATTAGATATTCTTTTAATACTATGAATTTATATACAATGCACTATTATAAACTTGTATTTCCATCTCATATAACAAAACAACGCAATAATATTTGCACCACATGCCAATATTATTGCGTTAATCTTCATATTTCTTTAATTTATGTTGTAATGTTTGTCTTTTTATTCCCAATTCTATAGCTGTTCTAGATATATTGTTTTCATGCATACTTAGAGCTTCACCTATTAGTTGCCTTTCTATTTCACTAAGTATTTCAGGTAGGGATTTGTTTGGCTCATGAAATATAGATGTCTTTTTCAAAGTTTTATCTTCTATTAAATACATGGAAGAAATAAAATCATCTTTCTCTAATGTCTTTTCATCATTAGAAATTATATTCATAGCTCCTTCAATTACATTGGACAGTTCCCTAACATTTCCAGGCCAATTGTATTCCATAAATAATTTTAGAACATCATGAGAAACGCCCTCTATATTTTTACCTAAGATACTATTATATTTATTTATAAAATACCTAATTAAAACAGAAACATCTCCTTTTCTTTCTCTTAAAGTAGGTATATGGATATATATTACGTTCAATCTATAAAATAGATCTTTCCTCAATCTATTCATTTTTACGCTTTCTAAAGGATTCTCATTTGTTGTTGCTATTATCCTAACATCTATAGGTATATCTTTTTTCCCACCTACTCGCCTAATATAATTTTCCTGCAATACCCTAAGTAATTTAGCCTGTAAAAATAATGACATAGAATTAATCTCATCAAGCATTAAAGTACCACCATTGGCCTGTTCAAAGATACCTTCTCTTTCAACTGCCCCTGTGAATCCACCCTTTTCAGTACCGAATAATATTCCTTCTAAAAGGGATTCTGGAATTGCAGCACAATTTTGGGCAATAAAAGGTTTACTGGCTCGAATTCCATCATAATGTATGCTTTGAGCAAATAATTCTTTGCCAGTTCCAGTCTCTCCATATATTAAAACTGAAGAATTTGAATTGCTGGCTTTTTTTCCAATCTTTTTAGCTATAGTCATTTCTCTATCTTTGCCTATAATATCACTAAAACTATATCTCTTTATTTTATTTCTTTTGTTTTTATCAGTAGAATTAGAAATTTTCAATTTATCTTGCAAATCTATTAGCTGATCAGATAAATTTCTAATATGAGTAATATTATTAGCAATTTCCAAAGCTCCTACTATTTCTTTATTATTATAAAGAGGTATGGTTGAATTGATAGTTGTGATTCTTTGCCCCTTAAAGTTCAAATAAGTTTGGGTCCTATTAAAGATAGGTTTCCCAGTATTAAGAACCCTTATTAATGTAGAAGTTTCCTGATTTAGACTAGGGAATATCTCAAAAATATCTTTTTCTATCACCTGACTTGTTTGCAATCCTTCTAGCTTGGCCATAACTTCATTATAAATTATAGTCTTTCCACTATTATCTATAACATGAACTCCTACATCTCCATACTGCAAAATATTTTGCATGGTTATTTTGTTATAATCAATTTTTCCCAATTCTATCATCCTTTGTTTACCCTCTTAATGTTATAGCCCCTATCATTCTATTTTTGCTTCCATTTTCCTTCCTATATGAAAAAAGGGTATCTACATTACAAGATGTACAAACCTCACTTGAGATTATATTATCTTTTTTTATACCAAGACCTAATAAATTTATTTTATTAGCTTCCCATAGATTTAAATAAGTCTTGGTATTTTTAGTAATTAGAACTTGGCTATTAAAAAAGTTTTCTTCAAATAACAAAGATACATCTTCTTTGACTTCATAGCAACATTGACCAATTGATGGCCCAATAGCTACTAGTATATCTTCTAATTGGCAACCATAATCATTCTTCATTTTCAAAATCATTGACTTACTGATATTATTTAAGGTTCCCTTCCACCCTCCATGGGCTAAACCTATAACCTCTTTATTTTTATCATAGAAATAAAGAGGAACACAATCTGCATGATAAGTGCATAGAGCTATACCCTTTTGATTGGTTACTAAGCCATCATGTTGTTCCTTAGAAACCAGCACCCTATTTTGATTATCTATTGTTTTAATATCTATTCCATGTACTTGTTTTACACTGTAGACCTTCTCCATGGGAATATTTAATATCTCACTTATATCACTAAGCAATCTATCTTGCTCCCACCCAATTCTTGTTGTAAACAAATGGATCATATGATCATCCATACCAAAATCTTTTATTTCGTAATATAATTTATTGTTTTTAGTTTTTTTTATAACTTTCATCTAGATCTCCTATTGCTTATTTTATTCCTTTAAAAGTTTTTTTAATTCCTCCATAAAGGTATTTAAATCTTTGAATTGCCTATATACAGATGCAAACCTTACATATGCAACTTCATCAATATCCTTTAATTTATTCATTATCATTTCTCCAATTACAACAGAAGTTACTTCTTTCTCCAAGGAGTTAGACAATGACACTTCAATATCATCAACTAGCTTTTCAATTTCATTCATGGATACTGGTCGTTTTTCACAGGCTTTTATTATACCATTAAGCAGCTTGTTTCTATCATAAGATTCTCTGTTTCCATTCTTTTTAACTACCATTAGGGGTATCTTTTCAATTTTCTCGTATGTAGTAAACCTTTTACCACATTTGATACACTCTCTTCTTCGCCTAATAACTTGTCCCTCTTCCGTAGGTCTAGAATCTACTACCTTTGAGTCAAAATAAGAACAATATGGACATTTCATTTTTTTCACCTTCTTTTGTTTTATACACTATTATTATATTACAATAGTATCTAAAAGTCTAATTAGATATTATCTTTATAATAGTCTACAAGTATAGCATCTCTACCTATTTTGGTTATACTATGCCAGTCTATGATTGTGTCTTCACCTTTACCAAATAAACTAAATACTTTACTGGTACCTGCTATAACTATGCCTATAATTGTACCTTTTTCCAAATCTAATTCAAAATCATAAACATAGCCCATTCTTTCACCATTATTTATATTTATTATCTCTTTTTCTCTTATTTCCGATAGCTTTAACATAGGTCCACCTCTTTCTATAAATCTCCCAATACTATATATATAGTAAAACTATGGATAAATATGACTGTAATTTTATAAGATAAAAAATTTAAGACTTGATAAAGTATTTATGTTCCTAAATCTACTTTTCAAGTCTTAGTTTAAATTTTATTATTTATACATGTTTTCTCATTTGCTTCAATGCATTTTTCTCAAGCCTAGATACTTGTGCTTGGGAAATTCCTATTTCATCAGCCACCTCCATTTGGGTTTTCCCTTGAAAAAATCTTAATTTCAAAATCTGTTTTTCCCTATTATTCAATTTTTCTAAAGCTTCTTTTAATGCTAATTCTCGTAACCAAATTTCATCTTCAGCTTTATCATCCTTCACCTGATCCATTACAAAAACTGCATCTCCACTATCATAAAAAATTGGCTCAAATAAAGATATGGGTTCTTGAATAGCCTCTAATGCAAATACAATATCCTCTTTAGGTATATTCAGTTCTTCTGCTATTTCATAAACAGTAGGCTCTTTAGAATGTCTGAATAGTAATTGTTCCCTAGCATGTAAAGCTTTATAAGCAATATCCCTAAGGGATCTTGAAACTCTAATTGAATTGTTATCTCTTAAATATCTTCTAATTTCTCCTATTATCATAGGTACTGCATATGTTGAGAACCTGACATTTTGACTTAAATCAAAATTGTCAATAGCCTTTATAAGACCTATGCATCCTATTTGAAACAAATCGTCTACAGGTTCCCCTCTTCTATTAAATCTTTGTATTATACTTAAAACTAATCTTAAATTTCCTTGTATAAATTCTTCTCTGGCCTTTAAATCTCCAGCTTTTATTTTTACAAATAATCTTTGCATTTCTTCATTTGTTAAGACTGGGAGTTTTGCCGTATTAACCCCACAAATCTCTACTTTAGATGTTTGCATATGCTTTCATCCTTTCTGCTGTATTACCCCCTTCTTATAAAATTATTACCTTTAATGATTATTTTATTCAATATAAAAAATAGATTTCTATAAATTCATATTAATTTGACCATCTCTTTTTTAAGTCTTTTTATTATTCTTTTTTCTAACCTAGAAATATAAGATTGTGATATTCCTAATAGATCTGCCACTTCCTTTTGAGTCTTTTCATCTCCATCAATTAAGCCAAATCTTAGTTCAACTATGGTCTTTTCTCTACCATTCAGCTTTTCTATAACCTGTTGTAGTAAATCCCTGTCTACTTGTGCTTCAATATCTTTAAAAATGGTATCACCATCAGTACCTAAGATATCTGATAATAATAATTCATTACCATCCCAATCTACATTTAGTGGCTCATCTAAAGATATTTCAGATTTAATTTTACTAGTCCGCCTTAAGTACATCAAAATTTCATTTTCAATACATTTTGATGCATATGTAGCCAGTTTTATCTTTTTATCAGGATCAAAGGTGTTTACTGCCTTTATAAGACCTATAGTCCCTATGGAAATAAGATCCTCTATGGCTATTTTAGTATTATCAAATTTCCTTGCTATATACACTACTAATCTTAAGTTTCTTTCTATTAATACAGTCTTCACACTTTCCTCTGTTTTTAACAAAGATAAATAATATAGTTCTTCCTCAGTATTCAATGGTGGTGGTAAAATTTCCCCACTGCCAATATAATAAATCCCCTCAACCAATCCTATTTTTCTAAGAAATTTATATAACAAAATTTTAAGTCTTACTTTAATCTTAACTAACACCTTGAAATTCCCCCTTATTTAATATTTCTAAATTTAACAATCCATAATACCCTTCATCGTTAGATAGTTTCCCATTATAAATACCTATTATAAGATTCTCATATGTATTTTTTTTTATTCCATTGTAAATAGTTATACTGTCTGGCTTAAATCCAATTATAAATCCATTTTTCATTCCTAGGGATTTAAATGGTATTAAATTAATATTCATTATATCTTTTAACTCATTCATAACTTTTTCTAAGGCAATATAGTCATTTTCCATATTGCTTTCAAATACCTTTTTCAAACAATCTGGTAGCATGTTTTGTATAATCTTATACTCTACTACAAAAACTGGCAATCTAGACAAAGGCTCCACCAATGAATTTCCAGTATCAAGCAAGCTAGTTATAGAAATATCTTGATCTTGAAAATGTATGATTATATCTAGCAATTCCCTTTCTCTTAATACTTTCATTTGATAATAATGAATAATGTTTTTTAACATAATCCCCCCCAATATAATTCCCATTATTAAATATTTAACTGGAAATATCTTTAAACCACCCGTATGACTAAAAAAATACTTATTGTAATCCATGGTAAAAAAATATATTCCAAGGCTTGCACCTGCAAAAATAAAAGATACCACATAAAAGCCAGATAATTGTTTGATATATAATTTTGTAGATTTTGCATTGAATACTAGTTTGATTGCTATTACAGATATAATAATCTTTATAAAGAAATTCGTTAAAAAATCTAATGCTGGAAAAAACATTACAAAGGGATAAAGAGCCAGTACCATAGATCCTATAATCATGCGTTTATTAGATATTTTTGTTTTAGTTATTGATTTGGTTATTTGTAATATTATAAAATTTATAATTAGGTTCTCAATATATAAATATTCAGCAACTATATACAATTAAACTTCCCCCTAGTCTTATAATATGTACATATATTTATTATAAAACATAAAGCTTGATTTATTTGTCACATTGTGGACAATAAAAAAAGTGTATCTCGTCAAAAGATACACTTTTTTTTATTAATTTATTTTCTATCTTTATTTTTATCCCTTCTTCTAAGAAATATGGGAATGTCTAGTTCATCCTCTTCATCTAATGAAGATGCCACTTCTTCTCTTACATCCTTATCAGAATTTACTTCAGTTTTAGTTGAATTTACTGCATTTCTTGACAAATTAACATTATCAAAACCTGTCGCAATAACAGTTATTTTTATTTCCTCTTTTAAATTTTCATCTATTCCAGCACCAAAAATAATATTTGCATCCTTATCCACTGATGATCTTATTAAGTCAGCGGCCTCATTTACTTCAAAAATTCCTAAATCAGGTCCACCAGTAATATTTAATAATACTGATTTTGCACCTTCAATGGAAGTCTCTAATAATGGAGATTTTATAGCTTGCTTTGCTGCATCTGTAGCCCTATTATCTCCAGTGGCCATACCAATACCCATATGTGCTATACCCTTATCTTCCATAATAGTCTTCACATCTGCAAAGTCTAAGTTAATAAGGTTTGGTACAGCAATTAAATCTGATATACCTTGTATACCTTGTTTAAGTACTTCATCGGCCATAACAAATGCCTCTACCATAGTTGTCTTTTTATCAGCTATTTGAAGTAGTCTATCGTTTGGAATTGTAACTAAAGTATCTACTCTATCCTTTAATTCATTTATACCTTCCTCGGCTTGCTTTAGTCTTTTTGGGCCTTCGAATGTAAAGGGTTTAGTCACAACCCCTACTGTAAGTACTCCTAGTTCCTTTGCTATCTCAGCTACTACAGGGGCTGCGCCAGTACCTGTACCCCCACCCATACCTGCGGTAATAAATATCATATCTGCACCTTTTAAGGATTCTAATATTTCATTTCTATTTTCTTCTGCAGCTTTTAAGCCAACTTCTGGATTAGCACCAGCTCCTAATCCCCTAGTAAGTTTTTCACCTAATTGCAATTTTACTTCTGCCCTAGATGAATATAAGGCTTGTCTATCTGTATTCATGGCGATAAAATCAATACCTCTTAATCCTGAATCTATCATTCTATTCACAGCATTGTTTCCACCGCCACCAACCCCGATTACTTTTATTTTAGCAAATTGGTCTACATCAACATCAAAATCAAACATATATTTTCCCCCTTATCTTATAGTAGCTAATTCTTATTTTATATTTAAATTAATCTTTATTTAATTTAGATTCTTTTCTACTAAACAATAGACTTCTTCTTATCTTTGCAAAGTTTTCAAATAACCTTCCACCAAATGTAAATATTGCTGCATAGTATAATGGTACTCCCAATCTATCACCTAAATATGCCAAAAATGCTGCTATTATTGCATTTCCAAAAAAACCTGAAATAAAAATACTTACATTAAATTGTTTATCTAAGTTTGCCCTTATTCCACCAAAAACTGAATCTAAACAAGCTAAAATAGCTACTGAAACATAAAGGGAATATGTAGCATTGTAAGTAAAGGGTAAATAAACACCAATTAAAACTCCAATTGCTATTCCAATAATTGCAAAAATCAATTTAATCTCCCTCCCCTAACGGTTTTGCGTATTTAAAATCAAATAAACCCCTATATGCAGGAATTTTTACCTCATCTTCTACTTTTACATCGAAACCCTTATAATAAACATTTTTAAATATATCCCCATTAGTCCCAGGTGCTAGTACGGAAGCAGTTAATAATTTAGGGTCTCCAATTGCTTTTATAACAAAAGGTGTGGCTGAAGAATTACCATTTATTCTTACAACTGGTCCTGCACACTTTACCTCAGAAGATGAAATTACTCTTTCTCCATTGATACTTATAGCTTCAGCACCAGCTATTCTCAAATCATTAATTATATTTAATATATCTACATCATGAATTAAATCATTATTAATATTAAACCACCATTCTCTTTTTTCCTGATTGTCATACATTTCTATTACAATACCTGGACCTATAAGATCCGTTTCACCTGAATGTACCTTATTTATTACAGTATCTTGTATTAGTATATCAATTATATTATCGTCACCCTTTGAAATGTTTTCTAATATCATCATTTTTTCTTCTTTATCTCTAATTATACCTTCTAGTTCTATTATTTCCTTATATATGCTATCAATTTCATTTTTTGTTGCTTGCAAGGTATTTATAGTAACGGGAGCATAAAATTCCACTTTCATCTTTATTTGTATAGTAATAAAAAATCCTAATATAATACTAAATAAAATTAAGATGATTTTCCCATTGTTTTTTTTCATTATTATCTCCCCTATTTGTTTGCATTTTCTTCTATGGGACTAGAATAAATAAACTCCTTAATCTTTCTAGATTTTGGTATCTCTACTATTTTCTCTTTGTTTACTTGAACTATATAATCATAGTTTCTAAGCCACTGAACTATTCCTCCCTTTAAATTTAAGGCGGATTCTAGTTTTTGAGCGTCTCCTATGGCTTTTATTATAATTGGTGAATTAGTAGATGCACCATTAATCTCTATATGGTTGCCAGCTTTTTCTATTTCTGTAAATGAAGTATATCTTTGATCATTTATAGATATAGCTTCAGCATCTGCGGCATTTAATACAGATATAACCTGTAAGACTAATTCTAAATCATCAACAAGAGTAAATTCATCACCAAATTGCAAGTCTACTGGTGGATCATTTATCTCGATTACAACTCCAGGTCCTTCTAAATCTAAGTAGCCCGCCAACATCCTATATTTCATTGTATCTTTATATAAATTTTCTGTATACACGTTTTTATCAGCTTCTTGACTCTCATACTGTTTTATCTTTGTTTCTAATTCATCAATTATATTAATTTGGGAGTTTCTTTCTTCTTGAACTCTTTTTAACTCTATTGCCAATTGTTGAGCCCTTTGTGTAGGCAATATTCCCTCTCCTGTTGTATTTGTTACTGTTTTAAATTGGATGGATAAAATTAATCCTAAAAACATTGATATTAATCCTAAGGCTATGTAATTACTCCACTTTTTCATTTTACCCCTCCTCTTCCTCTAACACTATCACAGGATTTTCTCCTCTATCCATTAAAATCATTTTACATTGCAAATTCTTTTTTTCTATATCCTTTAAAACTTCTTTTAATAGGCCTAACTTATATTTTACATTATCTATAGTACCAAATGCAACATCTATACCATTCAAAAGCAAAATATTTATGTTGTTATTTTCTGACATGTAAACTTCTTCCATCTTTACCAACATGTTTAACCTTTGTCCTTCTTCTATAAAATCCACATTTATACCTTCAATATCAGAAAAAAAATTCTCACCAGGTGATTTTTTGCCAACTTCAAATCCTATAAATTCAGGTAACCCTTCCTTTTTCTCATCTACAATATCTAATATATACCCTTCTTTGTCAATAATAACAAAAGAAGAAATGTTTTTTACCTGCAAAGCCTCTTTTCTCTCTATTATCTCCATAATAATACTTTTTGGAAACTTTCTTTTAACCATGGCTTCCTTTACATAAGGTAGTTCTTCCATGTTTTTTATACTATCCTTTATGTTTATTTTAAATATGTTTTCATTATATTCTATATTTGAAACATCTATTATAGTAGTATGTAAAATTTTATTATTCCCCATGACTTTTATATTATCTATTAAAAATAAATCTGTTTTTAATGTTAAGATAAACACTAAAAATACTAAAAATAATAATAAGATAATCCGAATAAAAATTCTTCTTCTTCTTTTTTTTCTTTGAACCCTAGTTAGTTTTTTCATAGTCTCACCTCTGGCTTGTCCCAATAGACTTCTAGCAGCAAAAGCTGCTATTTAGTCTTCACAATATCTGCACCTAAGTCTCTTAGCCTTAGATGGAAATCTTCGTAGCCTCTTTCAATGTGATATATATTTTTAATTTCCGTTGTACCTTTAGCTACTAGCCCAGCTAAAACAAGTGATGCACCACCTCTTAAGTCTTTTGCTGAAGTCTTAGCCCCTGTTAATTCTCTAACACCATTAATAACTGCCACTTTACCAAAGGTTTTTATATTAGCACCCATCCGACTTAATTCCTCAGCATGTTTAAACCTATTTTCAAATACAGTTTCAGAAATAATACTTGTTCCACTAGCGATTGATAGTAGAGACATAACTTGTGCTTGCATATCCGTGGGAAAGCCAGGATAAGGAAGTGTTTGTAGCATTTCTATTGCATTCACTTTCTTGGGACCTGATACCTTTATAGAACTACTATTGGAATATATTGTTGCCCCTGCTTCTTTAAATTTAGCAATAATACTTTGGATATGCTCCACCACAATATTATTAATTATAACATCTCCCCCAGTTATTACAGCAGCAGTCATAAATGTACCTGCTACAATTCTATCAGGAATTATACTATGACTTAAGTTTTTAAGTTTCTTTATCCCTTCGATTGTAATAATTGAAGTTCCCGCACCTGAGACCTTAGCCCCGGCCTTATTTAAGTAACTTTGCAAATCTATTATCTCTGGTTCCCTTGCTGCGTTCCTAATTACAGTTGTTCCTTCAGCTGTTACTCCTGCCAATATTATATTTTCAGTTGCACCTACAGAAGGATAATCTAATTGTATATCACAGCCCTTTAGCCCCTTGCTTTTACAATGTAGTAATCCATGTGACTCCTCTATTTCTGCTCCCATACTTCTAAGAGCTTTAAGGTGTAAATCTATGGGTCTAGGTCCAATTTCACAACCCCCTGGATAAGAAAGAACAGCTTCTCCCCCCCTGGCAAGAAGAGCACCCATAAGAATAATAGAAGATCTCATTTCTCTGACTAAATCTTCTGGTACTACTACTTCACTTAAAGTACTGGAATCAACTACCATAGTATTACCCATTCTCTGTACATTGCATCCTAAAGATATGAGTATGTCTTCCATTATATTAACATCCCTTAAGTTAGGAACATTAAGCAATGTACTTTTATTACCACCTATTACAGTTGCAGCTAAAATTGGTAACACTGCATTTTTAGCACCATAAATCGATACTTCACCTGATAGTTTATTTCCTCCATTAATAATATACTTTTCCACCTAACCACCTCCATATACATATAGATAAGTATATGACCATATTATGCAGATGGTTAAATGGAGTTACAAGTTATTTATTTATTGTAGATTTTATCACTTTATATATTTTATTAGTTGCATCTATATTTCCTAATTCCTTACTACGCTTTCCCATCAGTAAAAGTTTTTCCTTATCATTAATGATATTATATATAATACCCCATAAGGTATCACCTTTCAAATCCTCCTCTAGTACTAAAATAGATGCTCCCTGTTTTTCAAATGCTCTTGCATTGTACTCTTGATGGTTTTCAGCTGTATAGGCTTTAGGGATTAATATACTTGGTAGACCAAGAGCGGATATTTCGGCTAAGGTAATGGCTCCAGCAGATGTTATCACCATTGAAGCAATATTTATTGCCTGGGGCATTTCATGTAAATAGGGTAATACTTTTATATTTTTATTTAAAATTATATTGTCTTCCTCTAATTTGCTTATAAATTCGTCATAATGCCTTTTCCCAGTTACATGCATAACTTGTAATGTTTTTGTTTTGTTTGCCCTTTTTACAAAATTATACATTTCATTATTAAGTTTTTCCTGTCCCCCACTACCTCCAAATGACAATATAAATGGAATTGACTTATCTATGCTTAATTCTTTATAAGCTAATTTTTTGTCAATTTCCAATATTTCTTTTCTTATTGGATTACCCGTTAAAGAGACTCTATCTGGATATTTAAAATATTTCTTTGACTCTTCAAAACTAGCAGCTACTTTATCAACATATCTTGATAATATTTTGTTTGTAATCCCTGGAAAGGCATTTTGTTCATGAATAATTCCAGGTATTTTTTTCTTTTTTGCCATATATACTACAGGTCCGCAAACATAACCTCCTGTCCCTATAACTATATCTGGTTTGAATTCATTGATTATCTTTCTGGCATCATTTATTCCCAGCAAAAGTTCTTTGCCTGCTAGAAAAAAATCCTTATTTATCTTCCTAGGCATACCTTTTACTCTAATTGTCCTAAATTTTAATCCAGCTTTACCTACTAGTTCAGCCTCTAATCCTTGTTCTGTACCTACATATAAAATTTCACAATCCTTTTCCCTTGACTTTATTTCATTTGCAATTGCAAGGGCTGGATAAATATGTCCCCCAGTGCCACCGCCTGTAATTAAATATTTCATATTTTCAACTCCTATCTAACTTTGCATGTCTAGAAATATTTAAAAGTATTCCTATTATAGACATATATACCATTAAAGATGTACCTCCAAAGGAAACAAAAGGTAGTGTAATTCCTGTTGTTGGTATAGATGATGTTACTACTGCAATATGAATCAATGTTTGAATAGTTATAAGTGCAGTTATACCAGTTGCTAAATAACAGCCAAAAGTATCTTCTATGCTAAGTGCAATTCTCATACCCCTCCAAATAAGTATAATAAAGAGTAGTATTACAATAAAAGATCCTAAAAATCCTAATTCTTCTCCAATAATAGAAAATATAAAATCATTATAGGCTTCTGGTATGTAAAAAAACTTTTGTCTACTCTTTCCCAACCCTAAGCCAAATAGACCACCAGACCCTAATGCATATAGGGATTGTACAGCCTGATATCCAGCTCCTAGCTTATCAACGAATGGATCTCTAAATACAGTTATCCTTCTCATTCTATAAGCATTTTTTTCCCCTTGTAAGGCTAAAAAACCTAAACCTCCTGCTCCACCCATCATTAAAACTAAATGAAATAGGTTTATTCCAGCAACAAAGAATATACTCATAAGAGTAGCCCCTAGTGTTATTGTTGTACCAAAATCTTTTTGTATGTAAATCATTCCACAAGACAATCCTATAATAGCTAGGACAGGTAATGTTCCCTGCGCAAGTGTAGAAATCTTATTCTTTTTATTGGATAAAAAACTAGACAAAAATATAATTGAACCAATTTTTATAAAATCAGAAGGCATAAATGTAATAAATCCTAAATCTATCCACCGTCTAGCCCCTCCTGACTCCTTGCCCAAGGATGAAAATATTAGAACACCTAAGGCTAATGAGAAAAGAAAAACCAGCCAAGAATATTTCTGCCAAGTTTTATAATTTATATTCATACATATTAGAAGTCCAAATAATCCTACACCAGCAGAAAATAGTTGTTTTTTTAAAAAATGATAGCTATCATCAAATTCTTGCATTGCTTCTGGCCAACTAGCACTAAATACCATTATTATTCCGATAAAAACTAAAAGTAATGCGACCATAAGTAATGTGAAATCTACTGCTTTTTTGCTTTTTAAAGATTTCTTTTTACCCATATTAAATCCCCCTATAGACTGTAGACGGAGTCCTTGAAATCTATTCCTCTTTCTTCAAAATTATTATACATGCCCCATGATGCGCATGCTGGAGATAGTAATACATTGTCATTGGAACTAGCTAATTCGTAAGATAATTTAACTGCTTGCTTCATATCATCGACTAAATGTATATTATTAAATCCATTTTTTCTTCCGGATTTTTCTATTTTTTCCCTTGTTTCTCCTAATAAAATCAAGTCTTTTACCTTTCCATTAAAAGATTTTATCAACTCATCAAATTCAGAACCTTTGTCGTATCCACCTGCTATTAGTATTATAGGTGGTTTTAAAGCTTCAATAGCTTTTACAGTAGAGTCTGGATTGGTACCTTTAGAATCATTATAAAAAGAAATTTCATCGATTGTCCTAACATATTCGATTCTATGTTCTACTCCCTTAAATCCCATAATGGTGTTTTTTACAGTCTCCATATCTACTTCCATAGCATAGGCTATGGCAATACTAGCTAATACATTTTCTAAATTATGTTTGCCTGGAAGGTTGACATCTTCTAATTTCATAATTTTAATAGTGTCTTCCCCTTCCTTTATAATTATATAACCATTATCTATATATACTCCCTGATCTAACTTTTCTTCTACACTAAACCAAATAATGTTTGATATTAATTGTTCTCCTAAATTTCTTAAGACCCTATCATCATAGTTTAATATTGTATAGTCATTTTCTTCTTGATTTACAATGCTTTTTTTCTTAGCTTCAATATAGTTTTCTAAATTTCCATGCCATGACAAATGATCAGATGTAATGTTTAAAATAAGACTAACTTTTGGTCTAAAGTATTTAGTATCTTCTAATTGAAAACTACTAGATTCTATAATAAATATATCTTCAGTCTTAGCTTCTACCATCTTATCTAAAATCCCTACACCTATGTTTCCTACAACAAATGGCATTAGTCCACTGTCTTGAAATATTTCACCTGCTAATGTAGTTGTAGTGGTTTTGCCATTAGTTCCTGTTATGCTTATTAAGTTTTCAGTGGGAGAAATTCTATAGGCAAGCTCTAAATCTGTTATTATTTCTATATTTCTCTTTTTAGCCTCAACTATAATAGGAATATTATGTGGTATTCCTGGGCTTTTTACTATTAAATCTATATTTGCTAAGTTGATTTCTTCATTATTTAAATACTTTATTAATTTTATTTCTTTAATCTGCTGAAAAAACAAACCTAGCTCTTCTTCACTTTTAGAATCATGTACTATGATCTCCGCTTGTAATTTATCTAATGCTTTAACAATGGATAAACCAGATATGCCAAGCCCTAAAACTAAAACATTTTTATTTTTTAAATCCATATTACCCACCTACCTTCTCAAATTAGGCTATAAATTCCAATTAAACAAAATATTACCGTGCATATCCAAAACACAGCTACAATAGTAGTCTCTTTCCAACCCTTATGTTCAAAATGGTGATGCAATGGGGACATTAAAAAAACACGCTTTCCAGTTATCTTAAAAGATGTAACTTGAATAATAACTGAGAGGGCTTCTATAAAGTATATGCCCCCCACTAGTGGGATTATAAGCGGAATATTTAACAATATGGCTATGGCGGCTACTGCACCTCCTAGTGCAAGTGAACCAGTATCACCCATAAACACCTTAGCAGGGTGAGCATTGTGTATTAAAAATCCTAAACAACCGCCTGCTAATGCTGTTGAAAAGATCGATATACTTTCTCTTCCCCAATTAAAAGCTATTATTCCGAAAAAAGATAATACAATTAATGTAACTCCAGATGCTAAGCCATCTAATCCGTCTGTTAAGTTAACACTGTTTACAGTTCCTACTACGACAAAAACAATAAAAGGTATATAAAATATGCCTAGATTTAAAGTATGGTCCTTTAAAAAAGGTATGATCAAATTTGTATCTAAGCCAGACATAAATGACTGATATATAGCTAATCCAGTAGCCAAAACTATTTGTGCAATTAGCTTTTGTGATGCTGTTAACCCTAAACTTCTTCTCTTTACTACCTTTATATAATCATCTACAAAACCTATTAATCCAAATCCTAATGTAGCAAATAATAAAACATATATATCCTTCATATCCTTATTTATTTCTTTGTTCATCATCCCACTAGTAATAAGTGTAATTATTAAAGCTATAAATATTATTATGCCCCCCATAGTAGGGGTTCCACTTTTTTTAAAATGAGATTTTGGTCCTTCTTCTCTAATACTTTGACCTATTTTTAATCTTTTTAACATTGGTATTATTATAGGTCCTAAAAGCACAGTTATTATAAAAGAAATAATAATATTTCTAACTATATCCATATATTCAATCATTTTCTTCTCCTCCTAGGTAGTTTTATATTAGTTATTTTTCAAATAATCTAATACAATTTCCCTTTCATCAAAAGGAAGCTTTTTATCCTTAATTGTTGTATGTGTTTCATGTCCTTTACCAGCTAATAAAATTATATCATCTTTTTTAGCATTATCTAATGCATACTTTATGGCTTCTTTTCTATCTACTATCTTAACATATTCACCTTTAGCCTTTAAAGTTCCCACTATCACGTCATCTACAATACTTTCTGGGTCTTCAAATCTAGGATTGTCTGATGTTACTATTGATAAATCTGCATGTTTTCCTACAGTTTCTCCCATTTCCGGACGTTTTGTTTTATCCCTATTGCCTCCAGCTCCGAAAATAACAACCTTTCTACCCTTAGCAAATTTATCTATTACTGTAAGTACTTTTTCTAGACCATCAGCAGTATGGGCAAAATCAATAATTACAGTATAGTCAGTATCTGTTGGTACTACCTCAAACCTGCCTCTAACGCCCCCTAGGGACTCAAGCCCGCTTTTGATAGTGTCTAGGTCTATATGGCAAGCATAAGCCGTCGAAGCTGCAGCCAGGGCGTTATATACGCTAAATTCTCCAGGAGTGTTCAAAGTTATATGTCTTTTCCCCTTAGGAGTATTTAAATTGAATTTAACTTTAGATAATGTAAATTCTATATCTGTGGCAAAAATATCTGCCTTTTCCTTTATAGCAAATGTTAACAATCCAACTCTATTGCTTATCATTTCAACTATCTTTTTGCCATAATCGTCATCTATATTTATTATATTATACTTGTTTGTCTTTAAGAATAATTTTAATTTACTGTTGAAATAGCTTTCCATGGTTTCATGGTAATCTAAATGGTCTTTGGACAGATTTGTAAATAATCCTACATCAAAGTTTATATACTTTACTCGATTTAATTCTAGAGCATGGGAAGAAACTTCCATGATACAATCATCAACCTGTTTTTCAACCATTTTATTCAAAATCTCATGCACAGTCAATGAGTTTGGTGTAGTGTTTGGTATATCTATAATTTCTTTATCTACAACTGCCCCATTAGTACCTATTAATCCAGTGATATGGTTTTTTGTATCAAATATACTTTTCAGTAAATAACTAGTAGAAGTCTTCCCATTTGTACCTGTTATTCCTATCATATTAAGTTTTTCCCAAGGATTTCCATGAAAATTAGCCGAAAACTTGGCCATTGCATTTATAGTGTTCTTTACCTTTACAGTAGTAATATGGTCACATATTTCTACCTCATCTTCTATAACAACTACGATAGCCCCATTTTCTATGGCCTTATTTACGTAATTATGCCCATCTACAGTATATCCTTTTTCAGCTATAAACATATATCCCTCTTTGACCCTTCTTGAATCATTTTCTATTTTTACCAGATCAATATCTATGTTTCCCCTGATTTCATCTACTTCATAGTTATTTATTACATCCCTTAATTTCATCCCTACACCCCATTTTATTTTCTAAATAAATTAACTAAAAGGCAACCTATTAAGTTGCCTCTAACTATAGTATCCTTAATCATTACTAAATTCAACCAGTATTTTTTCATCAATACTAATTTTTTCACCTGGCATAGGACTTTGAGTCTTTACTCTTCCTGTGCCATTAAGCTCATAATTTGAATTTAAATTATTGAGTATATCGATTACTTCATCTTTATCCTTATTCATTAGATCTGGAACTATTATGGTTTTCTTGTTATTTTCATCCAAGTACAAGTCTACTATGGAACCTTTTTCCACTTCAATACCTGGTAATGGAAATTGGTCTAATACTATGGATTCTGTAGTGATCTCTAAATATTCAGTAGTATATTTTAGTCCAATTGATTTTAAAGTTTCTCCAGCCTTACCGATTATTTCATTTCTTACATCTGGAATTTCAACTTTTTCTACAATCTTTTCCTTTTCTTCTTCTGTAAACACAGGAGGTATTTCTAAGTATTGTAGTGTTTCCTCTAATACTTTTTTAACCACAGGTGCTGCTACAGACCCGCCATAGTAAACCCCACTTGGTTCATCTACTACAACAAGTATAGCCACCTGTGGATCATCTACTGGTGCTACAGCAACAAAAGATCCAATATATTTTCCAGGTGCATATCCTCCACTTCCAACTTTTTGTGCAGTTCCTGTTTTTCCACCTACCCTATATCCAGGTATATATGCACTTGTACCTGTACCTTTTTCAACAACTTCTTCCATCATTTTTAACATACTATCAGAAGTAGTTTTAGATACTACCTGTCTTTTTAGTTCTGGTTCATAACTTACTTGAACCTGACCATTTTCGTCAATAAGTTCTTTTACCAATCTTGGTTCCATTAATTTACCGCCATTTGAAATTGCCGATACAGCATTTATAAGTTGTAGAGGAGTAATTGCTATACCATGTCCGTAGGACATGGTTGCTAACCTGATTTCTTTTATATCATCAAGCCCATTTGGTATTATCCCCATTTGCTCGCCATTTAAATCAATTCCAGTCTTTTCTCCAAAACCAAAAGCTTTTATATTTTTATAAAATAATTCTTTTCCAGTTCTTCTACCCAAATCAATAAAAACTACGTTACAGGAATTGTTCATTCCTTCAGTTAAAGTTTGGGCTCCATGTGGATCATACCACTTTGAGCATTTAAGAGGTCCTCCCTTTATATCCCTAACAAATCCATTGCAATAAAAATGTGATTCAGGGCTTGCAATGTTTTCTTCTAATGCAATAGCTGCAGTAATCAGTTTAAATGTGGATCCAGGTTCGTATACGTCGTTAATAGAAAAATTTCTCCACATAGCATTCCATTTCTTAGTTAATTCTTCCTGGGGTAGGTCTTCCCATTGTTTTTTTATTGTCTCATTAAGTGGAATTCTTGGTTCATTAGGGTCAAAGTCCGGTTTATTAGCCATAGCTAATATATCTCCATTATTAGGATCCATAATTATTATTGATACATTTTTAGCCCCGTTTAACTCTAAGGCTTCTTGTGCTGCCTTCTCTGCAAAATGCTGAATTATTTCATCAATAGTAAGGACTGCTGATAAGCCATTTGAAGGCTCATAAATTTTCTCCCCATCAAATGGTAATTGCCTGCCTGGAGCATCTGTTGTTTTTACCCATCTTCCAGGGGTTCCAGTTAAATAACTATTATATGTATTTTCAATTCCAGCTAAACCATCATTATCAATATCAGTAAAACCTAAAATATAAGAAGCAAAATTCCCATAGGGATAGTATCTTTTATTATCATCTACCACTTCAATGCCTGGTAAATTTAATTTTCTTAATTCAATGGCCTCTTCCCTACTTATCCATTGCTTTATTCTTTCCGTCCTAATGTTTTTAGTTATTTTTTCATATATAAACTCTTCATCCATTTCTAATACTCTTGCAACTTCTTTAGCAGTTTTTTCAGGATCTCCAGTTTTTACATCTGCTGGGCTTGCCCATACAGTGGATGCACTTATACTTACTGCTAATTTTTGTCCTTTTCTATCGTAAATTATTCCTCTTTTAGGTTTTATAGTTATTCCTTTTGTCCATTGCTGTAATGCGCCTTTTTTTAATTCTTCTCCCTTTACAATTTGTAAGTATCCTAATCTAACTATCAAAACTATAGATACAAAAGCTACAACAAATAATATGAATAACAATCTTTTTTTAGATGAATAACTAGGTTTTTCCAAAATAATACCCCCTAAAACATACTACCAACCATACTAAGCATTCTTTTGAGCCTATTGTTACTATTTCTAGCTTCCTTATTTGGAACATTATCATTTACTGATACATATACTATTTGATCTTGGGTTGGATAATCCATACCTAGTTTTAAAACAGCATCTTCAGCTATTTTCTTTGAGGATTTTATGCCTTCCAAATCCCCTATTAAATTTATTTTAGTTTTTTCTAATTCTGTTTTCTGACTCTGCAATTTTGTTAAATCTTGGCGTACAGAAGTAATGTTTACATATCTAAATAGTATTAGTAAACATATTGTACAAATCATCACAGGCAAGAATAAAAACATTATTTTTATACCACTATTGTTTTTCTTTTTAATTGTATTTGATTTTTTTCTACGTTCTGTGGTTCTTTTATTTCTTTCAAGTTCTTCCACAGGATAATAACTAAGTTCTCTTGCTTCTAACAATTTATTCTCCCCCTTTAGTATTTAGAACATTAATTTTTCTCCAATTCTAAGTTTTGCAGACCTAGATCTAGGATTTTTCTTTATCTCCCCTTTACTAGGTAGAATAGGTTTTCTAGTAATAATTTCTATTTCTCTATGTTTATCACATATGCATTGAGGGAACTCTGGTGGACAAATGCAATCTTTGTATAATTCTTTAAAGCTATTTTTAACAATCCTATCCTCTAGGGAATGAAATGTTATAATAGCTATCCTCCCACCTGGATTAAGAAGTTCTACCATTTTAGGAATTGAACTTTTGAGTACATCTAATTCCCTGTTAACTTCTATCCTAATTCCTTGAAATGTTCTTTTTCCAGGATGTGGACCCCCTCTTCTTGCACCACTTGGAATAGCTTTCTTTATTATGGTTACTAATTCAAATGTTGTCTCTATAGGCTTTTCCCTCCTAGCCTCAATTATGAACTCTGCAATTCTTTTAGCCCATCTATCCTCTCCATAATTCCATATAATATCTTCCAATTCTTTTTGACTATATGTGTTTACCAAGTCTTTAGCCGTAAAAGAACTTGTTCTATCCATCCTCATATCTAAAGGAGCATCCTGATTATGGGAGAAACCTCTAGATTTTTCATCTAATTGGTGAGACGAAACTCCTATATCTAATAAAATTCCATCTATCTTTTCTATTCCTAATGCTATTAGGACCTTATCTATATTTTCATAATTATTGTGAACTAATATTAAATTATCACTATAATCCTTTAGTACTTCATTCGCCTTCTTTAAAGCATTTTCATCTTGGTCTATGCCTATTAATTTTCCACTAGTTAGTTTTTCAATTATATACTTAGAGTGACCTCCGCCTCCTAAGGTGGCGTCTACATAAATGCCATCTTCCTTTATCTTTAATCCATCTATGACTTCATTTAATAAAACTGGTACATGTTCAAATTTCATAGAAATCCTCCTATTTAGATACCTAATTCAGCCATCTTTTCTGCTATCTTGTCATAACTTAAATTATCATCGTTATTGTAATCATCCCATTCTTCTTTACCCCATATTTCAATCCTTGTAGATACTCCTATAATTACCACATTTTTATCTAGTTTGGAATGTTCTCTTAAATTTGTAGGAATAAGTGCCCTGCCTTGTTTATCTAAGCTAGATTCACTGGCACCTGCAAAGAAAAATCTAATAAATGCCCTAGCATCTCTATTTGTAAGTGGTAATGTTTTAAGTTTTTCTTCTAGAATAATCCACTCAGAATTAGGATATACAAAAAGACAGTTATCTAACCCCTTTGTCATTACAAAGTTCTCCCCTAATTCTTCTCTAAGTTTTGAAGGAATAATAATTCTCCCCTTACTATCTAAAGTATGTTGGTATTCTCCAATAAACATAAGATTCCACTCGCTTTTCCTATATTTTAAACCACTTTGCACCACTTCCTACCACTTCATATACTATTCTACACTAAATTAGAATAATATTCCAGCATTTTATTAAAATAAATCATATTATTTTAAAATTATTCAAATTTTCAGATTAGTCTACAGGAAATTAAAAAACTGCTGACTTGAGTCAGCAGTTTTTTTAATCTTGTAATTTTTCTTTTCTTCTTCTATAGAAAACATATGCAGGAATGATCATACCTATAATACTCATTAATTGTGCTACTCTGATTTGCCCTAACATCAAACTATCTGTTCTAAGCCCTTCTATAAAAAGCCTAATAAAGGAGTATAAGGCCAGGTATAATAAAAACACTTCACCCTTTACCTTTTGTTTTCTCTTTCCATACCATAATAAAAAAATAAATACTGCAAAATTCCATATTGATTCATAAAGAAATGTAGGATGTACCTTTACACCCTTTACCATAATTCCCCAAGGTAAGTTAGTAGGACCTCCATGAGCTTCTTGGTTTGCATAGTTCCCCCATCTACCAATGGCTTGACCTAAAATAATACTAGGTGCACATATATCTGCTATTGTCCAAAAATTTACTTTTCTTATCCTAGTAAAAATAATAGTTACAATTGTTGCTGCAATAATAGCACCGTGTATTGCTAAACCACCATTCCTAATATTTAATGCCTCAATAGGATTATCTTTATACAGATCCCAACTAAAAATTACATAATAAATCCTAGCTCCTATTAAAGACAGAGGAACTGCCCATATAAGCAAATCTAACAATGTTTCCTCATCAAAACCTACTCTTTTGGATTCTCTAATGGCAATAATAGCCCCTAAGAGTACACCTGTAGCGATGAAGATGCCATACCATCTAACTTCAAGGCCAAAGAGTTCAAATGCAATTGATTCCATAATAAAACCGCCTTTCTACTTTTTCCATTTAATTAGTATACCATAGATTATATTTACTTTCTATTTATTCGAAGGGATTTATTATGGAAAGCACAACATTTTCCTTTTTAAAATGCTGGTTAAATCTTTTAATTAAGTCTTTATATTCTATTGATTCTAGGACATCTAAGTAATCTAAGAAAATAAAGCCATCAAAATATAAATCTATAAAATTATTAGCTAGAAAATCTATAGAATTACAACCCATTAGAAAACCACCAATGGAATTTTTTTTGATTCGTTGAAAACTCTCCTCTAATAAAATAGTTTCTATAGGCTCTTCAAATAATTCTAAAATCCTTTTGTATACTTCCTTAGGTTGGTTGGATTCTCCTACAATTAAAGAATGTCCATAAGTTTCTTTACCAGTATAATAAGAACCAAAGCTACTATCTATTATGCCTTCATCATATAACTTGTTATAAAATACAGAACTTGAGCCAAATAATATATCCAATATTATATTTGTAGTTAAATCTTTTTTTATTTGATCTTTTCCTGTTAAACCACATTGATTATCTTTAAATCCCATATTAAACATAGGAGTTGAAACCATCATATTTTCTTCTATTAAGTTTATATTTACACTTTCTGGCTCTTCTGGGAAAACCCTATTTATTTCATCAAATTCTTTGTAATCTTTCCTTTCTGCTTTGTCAACAATGCCTATTATTTTATCAAAAGATAAGTCTCCTACTATTATTAAAACCATGTTTGAAGGATGGTAAAAAGTATTATAACTTTTATAAAGTAATTCTTTATTGATTTCCTGTATACTATCAACAGTTCCAGCTATATCAATTTTTATAGGATGTTCCTTGTACAATCCATTTAAGCAATTAAAGAACACCCTCCACCCAGGATTATCTCTATACATATTTATTTCTTGTTCTATTATACCTTTTTCCTTTTCAACATTTTCATCTGTAAAATAAGGATTTTGTACAAATTTTATAAGTAATTCTAAGCTTTCATAGAAATTATCTGTTGTATTGAATAGGTAGGCAGTTTGATTAAAATTAGTGTATGCATTTACATCAGAGCCTAGTTGAGAAAATTTATCGAATATGTCACCCTCAGCTTCTTCAAACAGTTTGTGCTCTAAAAAATGTGCTATGCCTTCTGGAACTTCTATACACTCAACTTCATCTATTGGTACAAATACATTGTCTATAGAACCATATTTCGTCCCAAATATGGCTTGTTTTTTTGTATAGCCAATTTTAGGAATGAAGTACACCTCTAATCCAGATTCCATCTTTTTAAAATAAAGTTTTTCATCAATTTTTTCGTTATTATATATTTTAATATCCAAACTTTTTCCTCCTATTGTTCTAAATTAGAATTTTTCATAAAGTATATAGTATCCAGGCTTACTCTAGAAACTGCCTCTACTATTTCATCTCTCTTTACATTTTCTATATCTATTAAGATTTCATCTAAACTTCTATTATCTTCACTTAGTTGTTGGCTAAAGAAAAATTCTGATATCAGAAAAATACTGTCTTTAATTGATTCCATTGAAGATTTTAAAGATTTTTTTGATACATTAATATCTTCATCTGTAAATATACCTTGTTTCATCTCTTCTAATTGCCCCTTAACAATATCTATTGTCTTATCAAAGTTATCAAATTCTATTCCGCCATCTATTAACATTATAGATTTATATTTAAATATAGTAGAAGTAATATAATATGCTAAACTTTCTTTT
Organism: uncultured Tissierellaceae bacterium; assembly: GCA_964637035.1. Classification (GTDB taxonomy): domain Bacteria; phylum Bacillota; class Clostridia; order Tissierellales; family Tissierellaceae; genus CAZMMV01. The sequence goes on along the minus strand of CAZWTU010000002.1, from coordinate 69,604 downwards.
TCCCTTACATTTTTAAATAATTTTGAATTGGGTCCCCCACCTAATATCTCCGAAGCTACTAAAAGTCCGTTGTAGAGTTTATCATTATAGTCTATTCCTGTTCTAAAACCTAGAACTATTTTACCCTGTACTATATCCATATCCTCACGGACCATGTTTTTGGTTTGAACACTGCTAACTATTTTCTCTTTGGGAATTTTGACAATTTTTTCTCTTTTTATAATTATGTTTTTCTTTAAAGTTTCTACTAATTTTTCATCGTAATCACCCGTATAAAAAATTTCAATAGGGCTTGTGCTTATGACTTCTTTGTAATGATCATATAGGACCTCTTGATTTATGTCATCTAGGTCATCAATATTACCAATAGGATAGATAGAAAACTTTTCATTTTTGCACATTTCTTCTATACATCTTTCTAGTGCGTAACTTCTTTTATCATTTATCCTAGATTGAATTCTCCTTTTTAAATTCTCCTTTTCTTGTTTAACATAAGTTTCTTTAAAATACCCCTTTTCTAGGCTAGGATTGAAAATTATTGATTGCATTAGTTCTAAAACATTATAGATATGTTCTTGGCTTTGAACATGTTTCTTATCTACCATTTCTACAGAAAATCTTAAAACATGTCTTTCTCCTCTTTTGTTTATCCCCATACTTAATTGTGAACCATAATTTTCTTCCAAGAGTTTTTGAATTTTTAAATTTGTATCATATTCCTCTGTACCTCTTTTTAAGACTAAAGGTAATAATGCATTTTTTGTTACTTCACTTTTAGATAATGGCCTCATAAAGTAATAACTAAGTAAATTGCTTTTAAATTTATCTGTTTTTACTAAGTTTAAATTTATTCCATTTCCTATATTTATTCTTTCTGATCTTAAACTCAATTTATTTCCTCCTTTTCACAATTATATTTACTATACCCTGATTTATATATGTTACTTATCATTATATTATATAAATTATAAAAAAATACAAATAACCCAATCTTTTGAAAGGGTTATTTGTCTTACTTTGCTTTTTCTATTAATTTACTAATCTTACCCACTTGGCTATCGTAAGTAATACCATGCATCAAGTCTATAATAATGTCTACTACATTATTGAAAGTTTTTTCATCTTCAGAAACTATAACAGTTTTTATCTCACTATCTTTTTCCATTACAATCTTTTTGATTAATTCCTTAGTATCTTCTGTTAATTCTGCATCATAAGCCATTACAACTGCTACTAGGGCAATATCATTGAATATTATTGTTCCAGTATCATCTATACCATAAAGTTCCACAACATAATCTGATAATATTTCAGACCTTTCAATAATTATATTGTCCTCTGCAGAAACTTCAACGGATATATCTACCAATTCACCCTCTACCCCAATATCCTTTTTAGTATCCTTGTTAATAGAACATCCCATTGGTAAAATTAAAGCCAAAATTAATAATATTATTATATTCTTTTTCAATATATCCCTCCTCTTGCTATATCTTTTCTAATTTAATCAAATTTTATAACAAGAAAGAGAAAAAATAATTATAATTCTTTTGCTATTTGAACACCAGAACTAACACCTAGTCTGTTGGCCCCTGCTAGAATCATTTGTTCAGCAGTTTTTAAGTCCCTAATTCCACCTGAAGCTTTTATTCCTAATTTGTCTCCTACAACTTCTTTCATGAGTTTTACATCTTCAACACTAGCCCCTCCAGTGGAAAATCCTGTGGAGGTTTTGACAAAATCTGCTCCTGCTTCCACTGCTAGTTCACAAGCCTTTATTTTTTCTTCACGGTTTAATAAACTTGTCTCTATTATTACCTTGACTAAGGCCTTATCCTTTGCAGCCTTTACTACTCCACTTATATCATCCTTAACAAGGAGATAAGTCTTAGCTTTTAAAGCACCAATATTTATAACCATGTCAATTTCATCTGCCCCATTAGCTATGGCATCCTTAGTCTCAAAAGCCTTCACAGTACTAGTATTTGCCCCTAAAGGAAATCCTATGACCGTTGCTATTTTTACACTTGAACCATTTAATAAATCTTTACATAGCTTTACATGAAATGGGTTAACACATACTGCTGCAAACTCATATTCCATAGCTTCTTTACAAAGTTCCTTCACCATTTCTTCAGTAGCTTCTGCTTTTAAAATAGTATGATCAATCATACCTAAAACTTTTTTCACTTAAATCCCCCTATTTTACCTTTATTAACTCTACCATATCTCCATTTTTAACTCCTGAAGCATTTCCTTCCTCAACATCAACATGCATTTCAAGGGCAAATTCATCTGAAACCCTAACTAATACATTTTCAAAAACTACCCCTCTAGGGCCCTTTACTCTAATATTTACTATCTCATTATCTACTACCCCAAACTCTCCTGCATCCTTAGTATGCATATGAATATGTCTTGCTGCTACAATTGTCCCTTCCTTTAATTCAACTTCACCCTTTGGACCTACAAGTTTTATTCCTGGGGTAGCTTTTATATCACCTGAGTTTCTAATAACAGGGTCTACTCCCAATGTAAAAGCATCTGATACAGATATTTCAAACTGAGTATTAGATCTTACAGGTCCTAAAATCCTTACCCCTTGTATATTTCTTTTAGGGCCTACAATATCTACCTTCTCATCACAAGCATATTGTCCTGGCTGGGATAAGTCTTTAATCCTATTTAGTTCATAGCCTTTCCCGAATAAAACATCTAGATCATCTTGGCTTACATGAATGTGGCGGTTGGATAATGCTATTGGTAATTGTGTTTTCATTTGTATTCCTCCTCAAATTATGTATAAAATATATTAATGCAAATATAAATTTTATATCTTTTGTTTCTATTATAGAACTTTAAACAATAAAAATCAAAGACTACTTTATATAAATAGATAAGAATGTAAATATATTCCATAAACTATCTTGTCTTATGGCAAAAAGACTTCTACCTTTGCAGGTAGAAGTCTTCTATATTTGAGATATTTTTTCCTATGTCATATAATTCTTTTTTTACATCTAGCCTATTTTCTATAGGTTGGTCATCTGTGTTAGCCACTAGGTAATTTCCTTTATATTCTGCATTTATTGCTTTAAAGAAATATTCCATTACAAATCTGGATCCAGTAAATTGGTCTAGTGCAAAAGGTGCTCCTCCAGTGGATAAAAATATACCTATCCTATCTTGTCCCCTTTTATATTCTTGATTTAGTGAATATTTTAATGACCAATATTTTTGGCATCTATCTATCATGTTTTTAGCCATAGCATTTACTGAATTGAAATAAACCGGTGCAGCAAGTATTATTATATCACTGCTATCAAACTCCTTATAAATCTCATCCATGTAATCATCGATTACGCATAAACCGGCCTTGCCACAATAATCACATCCTGTACAAGGATTTATCTTTTTATCTTTTAAATATATTTTATTTATTTTATAATCTTCATCTTTTATTCCATCTAATAAATAGTCTAATAATTTGTCTGTATTTTTCTCTTTTCTTGGACTAGCCATTAAAGCAAGTATTTTCTTCATTATATCCTCCTAAGCTAAAACCATTCGCCTTAAATGTTTTATTAATAAATTTATAACAAAACTTTGTAAGGGTATATTAAACATTGCAGCTATTACTCTTCCCGGAAACAATACCATAAAACCTTTACCGTATAAACCTGTTAGCCATACTGTATTTAATCCTAAAGATATAATTACATAGGACACTATAACTGTTAAATAAATCCTTTTTATGGTAAATGGGTTTTTATCTTTAGACTTGAATTTAAAATAATTCCCTAATAAACCAGGTATTACACCCCACAATATTGAACTCAGTACAAAACCAGGATGAAATGCTGCCTGTGGATTTATAGCAACCCCAATCAAATCAGCGGCTAAACCACTGATTCCTCCTACAAATGGACCAAATAACAAGCCACTAAGCATAAGTGGCATTTCACCAAAACTTATCCTAATAGTTGGCAATCCAGCTAGTGGTACAAAAAAATATAAAAACCTAGTCATGACTATAGAAATAGCCACTAAAAAACTTCCTTGAACAAGGCTTCTTGTGTTGAGTTTCTTTTTATTCATTTTTATACTCCTCTCTTTTTTTAATAGACAGTAACTGTCACATTAAAGATAGGAGATACTTTAATGATTCAGCGGATGCGGTAAAGAATCGCAGATTTATATTCTTCGTCTAAGGGCAACTTCCCATCCCTTAACACTTGACGTTCTTTACCTACTCTGTCTTGCTAATATATATTATACCCCATTATCCTTAGGAAGTAAACTTTCACTATCTTTTTTTCTCATATATTCAGTTATTTTGTAACTTCCTATAAAAGAGGCTATTGTAAATGTAATTACAGATATGATCTTATAATAAGACCCATATTTGGTGAAATAAGAAATAATAAAAAATATAATAGATAAGGCAAATAACCTCACTAACTTCCCCTTGGTGTAAGGGTTAATGTTTTCTTTAAACTCTTTCTTTTTTTCCACATATCTTTTGATTATATAGTCTTCTAGATCTTCATCAGGAGCTAGTAGTTTTTCTTCTTCTAATTTTAATCTTAAATCTTCTTTTATTTTTTCTATTTTTTTAATTCTCTCTTTTTCAAGTATTTTTTTACCAATAATACTAATATAAAAAACTCCTACAAATCCTAAAAGAAAAGAAATAATAAAATTTCCTATGATTTTATATAGAAAAAAAACTAATAAAATAAAAACTACTAGAATTAAAGATATTTTGTCAAAAATCTCTGCCCTAGTAGTTTTCCCATTTTTAATCTGTTTTGTGTAAAAATTGTTTAATATTCTTTGTTTTTCCTTTTCAGAAATTCCATCATTCTTCTTGCCCTGATCTTTTTTCATCCCCATCTCTTCCCTTCCTAATGATAATGTATCCTATAATCTGTATTATTGACACAAAAGCAATAAAGAATACTACTATTCTTGCAGCAATTGACATAAAGAATTCCTCTGGCAACATTTGAATCAATAAATCGGTTCTAGGATTTAGAATCCATAAATCATTGGAAAAAAATATATGATGGAATATAGTGAAATATTTATTGAAATCAAAATATATCATTAGAAACAAACCACCTAAGATAACCCAATTCACAAATAGTCCTGTTACAATATACTTTATAAGCTTCTGTTCCCTCATTTTCCACAAAATGGCTATTGTAAATCCTGACAAAAATATAGCTATATATTTTAATTTAAACCCAATCCTAAATAAATCTTTTACATCTTCCATATGTAATACTTCTTTTTCATTAAAATTAGGTTCTAGGATTTCCCTTCCTCCATCCCCCTTAAGATAAACAAAGATATCCTCAGTTATAGATTGTAATTCTTCTTTATTTTTACCAGTTACTTCTTGAATATTATACTTTTCATAGGATTTCATATAAAGATTAATATTAAAAGTATTCATTTCTACAGCACCTAAAAGACACCATAGGGATATTGATATAACTAATATGACTACAAGTATTTTCCTCAAGTGCTTTTCCTCCAAATATGATATTTTATATAAAATATCATATTTGGAGGAAAAGCACAAGGAACCCTTCTGAATACCAAGATAAAATCTATAATAATAAAATTATAGGATTGTAGAAAATATATTCTCCAATCCTATAATTTTTAATTCATAGCTTTTTCAAGTTTGTCTAAATGCTTAATAGGAAAAACTGATAAAAGCTCCTTATATTGTTCTACTGATAAGCCCTGTACAGTTGTATATATGTTTATTTTCGTATCTAAATCTGCAGATATAAATCTATCCTTTATTTCATAAAAACTATCATTCTCTTCCATAATTAGCCTCCTTTAATATCTCTATATTGATATTATGTTTAATGTATAAATTTTTATGCATGATACAAATGATTATAAAAGAGAATTAGAATTTTAAAAAGTTTAAAGGATTAAAAGTACATGCACTTTTAATCCTTTGTAAGTTAATTTTAAATATATGTCTAGTCTTCAAAAGCCTCTGATACTTTCCACTCTTTCCACACATTACCTACCAACTCTGGACCCGGCTTTAAAGTAGTCTTTCCTGGTTTCCAGCCTGATGGAGTAACTTCTCCACCTTCTGTCTTTCTAACTAATTGGAAAGCTTGTATCTGCCTAATAGTTTCTGAAACATTTCTGCCTACAGGTGGTGTAAGTACTTCAAATCCTTGAACTATTCCATCTGGATCTATGATAAATCTACCTCTAGTGTCTACTCCGCCTTCTTCATCGTATACTCCGTACATTGTACCTATTGCTCCGCCTCCATCAGATAACATTGGATAAGGAATATCCTTGCCTATCATCTTTGAAAGTTCATTGTCATTCCACACTTTATGAACAAATGGTGAGTCTACACTCATTGATAATACTTGTACATCTAAAGCTTTTAATTCTTCATATTTTTCAGCAACTGCTGATACTTCAGTAGCTCAGACAAAGGTAAAGTCTCCTGGATAGAAACATAATAGTACCCATTTCCCTTTATAGTCCTCTAAACTAACTTCTGTAAATTTTCCATTATGAAATGCTTGTGCAGTAAAATTTGGTGCTGGTTTTCCAACTTTTATCATTTTTTGTTTTTCCCCCTTGATAATGTTTTCATTGCCTAGTAACTGTTCTTCTTCAAGTTTATTGCTAGTAGAAGTTTTTCTAGAACAACCGATTTTTATTTCTTTACTCATACAGCCACCTCCTATAAAATTTATCTATATAATAATTTTTATTATATAGATTTCCTATAATATATATACCTTACTTATTACTTTTAAAACAAATATCTTTAATGAGGTTTTAAATTTGTCCCATGAAATTTTGAACCAAAAATGAAACCACAACTACCAAAGCAGAAATCATAAAACCATGTACCATTGGTAAGAACCCAGATTTTGATACTTCATTAAAATTAGTACTAAGTCCTATGGCACCTAAAGCCATAACCATGAAAAACTTGCTTATGGTAGATATTTGATTGCTTAATTCCAATGAAATAAATCCTAAACTTTTGATAGCAACCACAACTAAAAACATGATTATAAACCAAGGAAATAGTTTCTTTAAATTTACTTTTTGTTTTTCAAACTTTCCTTCTGTATTAGCTTTTAGGTTAATTTTTTCATTTATATAAGAAAATATTAAAACTGCAGGTACAATTGATAAAGTACGTGTTAATTTAACTATGAGAGAAAAATTTCCTGCTAAATCTGAAAATGCATATCCTGCAGCTACTACAGAGGAAGTATCATTCACTGCCGTCCCAGTCCACAATCCAAAACCTAAATCACTCATGCCAAAGTATTTCCCTGCTATTGGAAAAAGTACTACCATTATTACATCAAATATAAAGGTAGCTGATATAGCATAGGCAATGTCCTTGTTTTTAGCATTTATAGTAGGAGCAATAGCCGCTATAGCTGAACCTCCACAAATGCCCGTCCCTGCAGAGATCAGTCCCGAAAGTTTCCAGTCCATTTTAAATAACTTCCCTAAATAATATCCTCCACCAAATGCTGCTAGCAGTGTAAAAGACATTACAATCAAAGAATACTTTCCAACTTGTATAACTTGATTAAAACTAAGGGTTGCCCCCATAAGTATAATTGAAAACTTCAAAATACGCTTAGATACAAAACCTGTTCCTTTTTCATAAATATTATTATCTGGTATTAATGGATTGATTACCATTCCCAATAATAAAGAAAAAACTCCAGCACTAATGAGTTTTCCAGGTACAAATTCGCTAATAAAGTTTGCTGCGATGGCTACAACCACTGTAAGTATAATTCCTGGTGTATATTTTTTAATATAGTCCATTAGGTCCACTCCTTAAATCTTGTGATTTTATAATCCTTTTTGATTATATAGCATACATTAAAGACAATCAATAGAAATAATTGGCCTTTTAAGACTAGTGGTTTTGTCTAATTTATTTATATTCTTATCTCTTTTATACTATAAGTTATTGCATTTCTAAATTTTCTAAAATATATCATTGAAAATATAAAGCTAGCCAGTTCCACTAGTGGAAGGGTTAACCAGACACCTTCTATTCCTATTAATCTTGGTAATATAATAAGGCCAATAATTACCAAGAAAAGCCCTCTAGTCAAGGAAATTATAAGGGAAACCCTTGCATGTTCCTTAGATTGTATATATGAAGTCATTACTATATTTACACCCATAAATATAAAGGAAAGGAAATAAAGTCTAATACCTTTTACAGTTATATCCATTATTTCTGAACCATTCTTTGTAAATATGGATACTAGAAATTCAGGCCAAAATAATCCTATGGCATAAAATAATATGCCTAATCCTAAGGATGTATATACACCAAAACGTATAGCTTCGTATACCCGTTCCGTTTTACCTGCACCATAATTGAAGCTTACTATAGGCTGTATAGCCTGGCCTACTCCAATAAAGATTGCTGAAAATATAAGTGATAAATTAGCAATTATACTATAAGCGGAGACACCAATATCTCCTGTTAAGTCTAATATTGACTGATTAAATGCAAATATCACTATTCCTGCAGAAATTTCAATTACAAAACTAGAAGCTCCATTTGATAGTATACGTTTAAAAGTTCCCACTTCTATTTTAGGTGTTATAAATTTTAGTTTATTTTTCTTACTAATGAAATGTGTACTAAGTATTATAAGTCCTAAAATTGGTGCAAGGCCTGTTGCAAGTGCTCCACCCCACATTCCCCACTTAAGTATAAATATAAAAACATAGTCTAATATTATATTTATTATACTACCGGAAAGCATTGCTAACATGGCCAATCTTGGTGCCCCATCATTTCGTACAAATATTGTTAAGGCGGAATTTAATACAAAGGGAACACTGAAGTACATTAGAACACCTAAGTAATCCTTAGACATTTGGAATGTATCAGATGAGGCCCCTAAAAATATTACAAACCTATCTAAAAAAAATATACGACCTATTGTAAGTATAATTCCAAATATAATTGCTAAAACAATGGATTTTGTAAATATATCATTTACCTTCTTATGTTTATTTTGACCCCTATTCACTGACACAGCCGTTGCTCCACCTATGCCAAATAATAGGCCTAATCCATTAAAAATATTTATTATAGGTATGGAAATATTTAAGGCAGCTAAGCCCTGGCTACCTAAAGCTCTACCTACTATCATGGTATCCCCTAGAACATATAGAGAAATCCCCATCATACCACCAACACTTGGTATAAGATATTTAAAAAATGTTTCACGAATGTTCATGTGTAATAAATCTACTTCCTTTTTCACAAACCAATCCTCCCAAAATAATTAAAAGGGCTAACTAAAGTATGATTTTACCTTGAGAAAGTCCTTTTTTATCACAATATATATACCCTGTTAAATACTTATATAACAATATACTCCAATTTATAAATAGTATAGAGGGCTCATAAATTATAATATATTCTTAAAATTTAATCGATTTAATTATCATCAAAAAAAGATAATTGTTTTAGATCTAGAGATATTAAATTTGACGCAGTTAATCCAAGTAATCTAATATTAAATTTTATATCTAATTCATCCAATAAAGAAGTAGCAACTTCAAAGATATCATCAAAAGAACTTATATGACTCATTAATGTTTTGCTTCTAGTTTGAGTTTTGAAATTTGCATCTTTCACTTTTAATGTAATTGTTCTACCATGTATCTTTTTATATTTAAGTTCTTGGGATAATTCTATAGAAAAAATTCTTAAGTATTCCATAAGTACACTTCTATCCTTTGTATCCTCTTCAAATGTTCGTTCTATACCTAAGGATTTTCTTTCCCTTGTTGTATTTACTGTTCTATCATCTATACCCCTTATTCTATCATAGACCTCTTTGCCTAATTTCCCAAGAAGTTCTACTAAAAATTCCTGAGAAAGCTGTAACAAATCTTCGATAGTATATATTCCAATATTATTTAACTTTATAGCGGACTTAGGTCCTAATCCATGTACTTTTTTAATAGACAATGGCAACAATATTTCTGGCACCATATCCATAGATATTTGTGTGATACCAGCAGGTTTATTCCAATCAGAAGCTAATTTAGCTAGGAATTTATTATATGATATACCTACTGACATAGTCAATCCAGTTTCTTTTAGGACTTTATCTGTTATCTCATTAACTAGGGCTAAAGGTTCCATATCTATATTAGAGATATCCAAATAAGATTCGTCAATAGAAACCCTCTCAATTAAATCTGTAAATTTTTGTAATATATTATATACCTCCATAGAAACTTCCTGGTACCTATTCATTCGCCCGGGTACATAACAGCCATGAGGGCATTTTTTCTTAGCCATAAAAATAGGCATAGCAGAATGAACTCCATATTTTCTGGCTTCATAGTTTGCAGTAGTTACTACACCATGATTACTTGACCCACCTACTATTACAGGTAATCCTTTTAATTTTGGATTGTCGTGTTCTTCAACAGAAGCATAAAAAGCATCCATATCAACATGGATGATGTTAAGTCTTTCCATCCTATTTAAATCTTTAATGTCTGTCACCTCTTTACTACTTAATAAGTATATTTTATCATATAGGAATATTTTAATCCATTTCCTTATTTATTCCTTAGTATTTTCATTGAATAAACAAGGAATAAATAATTAGATTTTAGATTATTCCAAGATAAAGATTTAAATTTTTGATTAGCCTGGTTTTTTTATGTGAAAATGGGTAATATCCTTAATACAAACTTTATTTTAAAAAGGAGAGTCGTATATGAGTAAATATCTTATATTGTATAGGCATGGAATGGCAGAGGATAAGGATGAGACCGAAAGTGACGATTTAAGATCACTTTCAATTAGGGGGAAAAATTTATTAAAGAAAAGTGTGCTAGGATTCGAAAAAATGCTAGATACCCACAATAATGTAAAAATTTATTCTAGCCCAAAAGTAAGAGCAAAAGAAACAGCTGAAATGTTATCACAGGAACTAGATCTCAATGACCTAGAGTACCTAGATTTTCTTGGAACAGGAGGAAGCGTTCGCCTACTTAGAGAACTTATTGATGAAATCAAACCTGGTGATACTGCTATTATAGTTGGCCAGCAACCCTTCCTTTCACTATGGAGTCAGGAGCTTTCAGGAACCTTTCTTCGTTTTAAAAAAGGGACTGCAGCTTGTTTTAGATTTCCAGATGAAGGAGAGGGAGAAACAAAGGCTGAACTAAGATGGTATTTACAAACCCGTGACTTTGTAGAAATTAGTGAAAAATAGTATTCTAAAAACTTAATCCCAATGAACAAATGAGTTCTTTGGGATTAAGTTTTATAGACAATTTTCAAAAAACAAAACCCAACATAAATGTTAGGTTATATTCTTACCTCTCTTATTACTCCACACCCAATACGTTTACCTGCATCACCAGCTGGTTGACTTCTGTAATCATCAGGATTTTCATGAATTATTACAGATTTTCCTATCACATCATCTGGTTTAAATTTATCTGTAAAAAAAATCATCATACCATATCCATCATTTGAAAATAATACGGGAAAATCCCCTGCATGATTACCATGTGGTTGGTTTGTTGGATTATAATGTCCTCCAGCTGATTCAAATGGCTTATCTGGGTTAGTTGTTTCACATATGCCCTTTTCATGTATATGGAATCCATGGGGCCCAATAGGTTGATTGCCATCATTTCCAGGGACATACGCCGGTAACCCCCATACTTCTACATGAACTTCGCTTCCTTCTTCTAATTCGTCAAAAAATATTATCCCCCCTAAATCTGGGTATAAATTACCACCCTTAATTCTTGCGTAGGCCTTGGTTCTACTCTCATAACACATACTAATCTCCCCCTTCAAATATATAATATGAATAGATGAATTAGTGTGTGATGACAAATTGCTAACTTCTTCTATGAAATTCTATTCCTAATCTTTCCAATATCATTCACCCATATACTCTCGCTGGAGAATCTAATATACAAAGGCCCTTTTATTCTTTGATATTCATTGTGTAATGATCAATGCCCCTCCATCTAGCTTTGTTTCTACAATATTTTTTACAAGGCCTTGACTATCTATTATTATTGATATTATTGCAGGCATTTCAAGACTCTTCCAAAATTTATAATCACACCTCTTTTCATAATGGTTTAACAGTACTCCTAAAAATGTGCCATGTGTACCAAGCACAATTGTTTTACCTTTATTATCCTTAATGATTTTTTCTATAGCTTTTATAGCCCTTTCTTGAACTTCTCTAAGCGATTCACCATATGGCAATTTATAATCAAAATCTCTCCATTGTTTAATTGAAAATGTTTCAAAATCATCTATAAAATGATCTGATACCTTCCGTTCTTTTAAGTCTTCAACTATATGTATTTTTAAGTTTCTGTATTCAGCGTAGGACTTAATAGTATCTATGGCCCTTATAAAAGGACTAGAGTAAATTACATCTATTTCTTTGTTTTTTAAAATATTTAAAACATCCTTTACTTGTTCTTTACCTTCTTTTGATAAGGCCCTTTCTTTGTCATCATGTGTATATTCAACCTTAGCATGTCTTACCATAATAAGTTCTGTATATTTATTCATATTTTTCCACCCCATTATTATTTTTATACTACTAGCTGATTTACTTCAAATCTTGTTATATTTTGCTTTACATTTAATAAGACAGAATCATTTGTGTATAGCCAGTATGTTTTTCATTAAAACTTATATGACATTTCTCCATTAACATCTTTAAAACCATACCTCTCATAAACCTTTCTACCTGAATCAGTAGCATTTAAAGTAACTTTTACATAACCTAATTCTTTGGCATGTCCCATAATACTTTTTAATAGACTCATTCCATACCCCCTATTTCTATATTTTGGCATTGTATACATATCTGTTAAAAGTGCCATTTTACCATCTAGATTATAAAGTAATGGTGTAATATTATAAAAATACATCATACATGTAGCAACTATGTATTTGTCTTCCTCTACTAAATATGCTATAAATTTTTTATTTGATAAGCCTTCCGAATAGAATTCTTTTAATTTTTGAGAGTATTTGTCCCAATCATAATTACCAATATTGTTAATTGATTCTTTAAGTAATTCTATTCTCAATTCTACAAGACTATCTATGTCATCAAAGGTTGCTATTCTTACCATAACTTCTACCTCCTTATATCAATTAACACATACCCTTATAAAATATTCTCAATAACGGACCAGCAAAGCTAGCCCCTACAACACATA
>CAZWTU010000002.1:43721-56205 GCA_964637035.1 uncultured Tissierellaceae bacterium | reverse complement strand
CCCTTATAAAATATTCTCAATAACGGACCAGCAAAGCTAGCCCCTACAACACATAATTATCAATATGTGGGGTCGACCTTTGGTCGTCTCTTCCCCATACGTTTTACTACAAGTATACATTAACCTATTAATCTAATTATATCTTGAATTTGAATAATCTTCCATTAATTTAAATTATAATATTAAATTAATTAACTAAGCTATTATATTTATGATTTTATAATTAGGTTAAACTTTTAATAGGCATAAAAAAAGATTGAGACCAATAAAATCTCAACCTTTCAATATATATATTTATATTTATTTGCTAATTAAACCTTTTACATCTTCCAATGGTAAATGAAGATATACTGGGAAGACTACACTATCATCCAAAGGATAGTAGAATACTACTAGCTCTGATCCTCTGAAGTATATTTGTTTTCCTTCAGCTTCAAAGTCCATATCCAATTGTTCTTTTGCCAATTTTTGTAAAAGTTTTCCTAGTTTTTCTTGAGATTCTTCACTATCGTCAAAATAACTTTGGAAGTTTATTTCTTCCGCAGTTTCCAAATCAAAGTTTAAACTTTTTATAATCGTTTTTTCAGATTCCTGAAAGTCAAAAGTTCCATAAAACCTTATGCTTATTTTTTCATCAGATAATAGATTTATCTCATAACCCATCTTTAAATCTTTATATAAATCATTTTCCTTGATTTCTTTAATATACTCTTCAATCTTATGATTTATTTCTTTATCTAGTTCATCTTCTAAGCCTACTATTGCTGGATATTTTATTTCTTCATTTTCTGTATCTATTTTATCTTCTATATAGACATCTGTGCCTTCTACTATAAGCTTATCAGTTGTTCCTTGAGCTGGTAGACTCATTGTCATTATCTCTGGTAAAAAAGCTTTTACTCCCATTCCAACTTTTAGGTCTTGAACATCAAATTCGTTTCCATCTTTATCAACTACTATGGTTTCATCTATAATAGCTAATAGGATTTCATCTACCCCACTAGTCTTTTCATCACCAGCTACTAAAAATCTAGTATTTTCATCTGTCTTTTCCACAGCTTTAATAAAGCCAGATAAAATTCCATTTTCAGCAACTTCATATCTTAATACATCGGCAAAAAACTCTACTGGTACATAAGTTAAACTATTTTTAAGTTCTGGTGCTTGAGAAAGCTTAAAAGGTGCTATCCTGGCAAAGAAATATGAATTTTCTCCCAAGGTAATAGAAGTCCATTGTGGCCCACTTCCTACTTCTACACTTCTAGTCTCATTAATCCACTTAACTTCTAAGTTTAACATGCCTTCTGCTACCTCTCTTAGAGGAACCATTTTTGTTCCATCTTTATAATAACTTTCTACATCTGACAAATCTAGTATAGTTTCATCCTCCAATTTTTCTGATATAAGGACTGCATCTTGAAATCCCTCTGTGTTTTCATCTGCTAATACAGCACTTCCACTAAGAATAATACTTAATGCTACAACTCCTGCTAAAAATTTCTTTTTCAAAATAATTTTCTCTCCTTTGTAATCAAATAATAAATTTAATATTTAGGTCTAATTAATAGTAGAACCCATACTAACTCTACTTCTTAATTTAGTTTAACATAGATTTAAGGGTTATTGTTAGTTTTTACCGCATTGTAACTAATTTGTAAATGGAATGTCACATACTTGTACCCCTTGTAACAATTATTATGGGCTTTCATATTCTATTTAAGAGATAGTATTTATTTTGTTTGAAGGAGGTTTTTATATGTCTAAAAATTATATGCTCCTGAGCCTACTTCCTGTAGGAGAAAGCTGTAAGCTTGTAAGTTTAAATTCTAAGGGCCTAATTAGAAGACGCCTATTAGATTTAGGATTAATAAGAAATACCATTATATCACCATTGTATAAAAGTCCCTTTGGAGACCCTATTGCATATCTCATTAGAGGGACTGTTATAGCCCTTAGAAATGAGATTGCATCTGATATTATAGTGGAAAAATTATAATTTATTGTAAGGAGTGAAAGTATGGATATAGAAAATGTTTCAAATAATATTGTATCTATGCAAAAAGAACTTAGTATTGAAAAATTAACTTTAAATGATAAAATTGTTGCCCTATGTGGAAACCCTAATGTAGGCAAATCTACTGTTTTTAATAGTTTGACCGGATTAAATCAACATACTGGAAATTGGCCTGGAAAAACAGTAACTAATGCCCATGGTAAACATACACATAAAAACAAAAATTTCATATTAGTAGATCTTCCTGGTACCTATTCATTAATGTCAAATTCTTTAGAAGAAGAAGTTGCAAGGGATTTTATGTGTTTTGGAAATCCTGATACAACAGTGGTTATAATAGATGCTACATCTGTAGAAAGAAACCTAAACCTTGTTCTTCAAACTCTTGAGATTACTTCTAAAGTAGTTGTATGCGTTAACTTAATGGATGAAGCAATGAAAAAGGACATATATATAGATTTAGATCAATTATCAAAAAAACTAGGAGTTCCTGTGGTTGCAACTAATGCACTTAAAGGTGAAGGTTTATGCCAGTTAATGGATGATGTTTTAAATGTTTCATTTGATAAGATAAAGACAAATCCTATAAAAATAATATATGAAAAGAATATAGAAACTGCAGTTTCTGAAGTTGAATTAGTTATAGCTCCATTCCTAAAAGACAAATTAAATCTTAGATGGCTAGCTTTAAAGTTGATAGATGGGGATAATTCTTTATTAAATTCAATAAATAAATATCTTGCTTTCAATATCTTAAAGGAAGAATCAATAGTAAATAAGGTCAATGAAGTAAAACTTCAATTAATTGAAAAAGGAATGGACCAGGAAAAATTTCGTGACAAAACTGTTTCGACTATTATAAGTTTAGGAGAAGAAATCAGCACAGATGTTGTGACTTTTAATAATAAAGATTACAATAAATTTAATCTGAAAATAGATAGTTACCTTACCTCTAAGGCATTTGGGATTTCCCTTATGATTTTTCTTTTATTCTTAGTATTTTGGATAACTATAAGTGGAGCGAATTACCCCTCTGAACTTCTTTCCAAGGTTTTTTTTGCTTTGGAAGATAAAATAACTTATTTTCTTAATTGGATAAATTCTCCTTCTTGGTTACATGGAATGTTAGTATTAGGTGTTTACAGGACTCTTGCTTGGGTTATTTCTGTGATGTTACCCCCTATGGCAATATTTTTTCCCTTATTTACCTTACTTGAAGACTTAGGCTATTTACCAAGGGTTGCCTTTAACTTAGATAATTTTTTCAAGAAAGCTAAGGCCTGTGGAAAACAAGGTTTAACAATGTGTATGGGCTTTGGATGTAATGCTGCAGGCATTATAGGATGTAGAATAATAGATTCTCCTAGGGAGAGACTTATAGCCGTAATTACTAATAATTTTGTACCTTGTAATGGTAGATTTCCTATATTAATAGCAATTATATCTATGTTCTTTTTAGGAAGTAAATCTAGACCTTTTGATTCTATTATGTCTACCTTGATCTTAACAAGTGTAATTGTACTGGGAGTAATTATGACTTTTATTGTATCTAAAATATTATCTAACACAATGCTTAAGGGGATTCCTTCTAACTTTACTTTAGAACTACCACCATACAGAAAGCCTCAGATTGGTAATATAATTGTTAGATCAATCCTTGATAGAACCTTATTTGTTTTGGGTCGAGCTGTTATGGTAGCTATACCAGCAGGATTTATTATATGGATAATGTCTAACATATTTGTTGGAGATCTTAGTATTTTAGCTCATTGTGCTAGTTTTTTAAATCCATTTGCTAATCTAATCGGTATGGATGGATATATTCTTATGGCATTTATTTTAGGTTTCCCCGCCAATGAAATAGTAATACCTATATTGATTATGAGTTATCTATCTACAGGAAGTATGCTAGAGTTCGATAGCTTATGGGAGTTGAAAAATCTGCTATTGCAAAATGGTTGGACTTGGGTAACTGCAATATCTGTAATGTTGTTTACATTAATGCATTGGCCCTGTGCTACTACTTGTTTAACTATACAAAAAGAGACTCAAAGTTTTAAATGGACTGCTATATCTTTTTTGATACCAACTATTGCCGGTTTTTTAGTTTGTTTTATATTTACTAGTACAGTAAGATTGCTTGGATTTATATAAAAATAAAAACCTTATTAAGGTTTTTATTTTTATACTTCCATTTGACTTTGATTCTTTATTTTATTGCCCCATTTTCCACATCTATCTCCAAAAGTTCCTATGATACTATTGTCTTGACTTATTTGTACTACTTCGCATCTGTTTGGACAACCCGTACATTCAAAACTAGTAGAGTTAAAGTCGCTATCTGCTAACTGAAATCCTTTAAATTTAGTTTTTCCTGTTTCTTCTACTATTTCTTTAGCTATAATTGCAACCCCTATACTTCCCATTACATTGTAATTTTCTGGTACAAAGACTTCAAAACCTAGAGTTTCTTCAAAGGAAGCTTTTATCCCTATATTTGCCGCTACCCCCCCTTGGAAGAATACTTTTGGTGTGATTTCCTTTCCCTTTCCAATATTATTTAAATAATTTCTAACTAATGCATCACATAAACCTTTTATAATATTAGCCCTATCATAACCCAACTGTTGTTTATGTATCATATCAGATTCTGCAAATACTGCACATCTTCCCGCTATTCGTACTGGAGATTTAGCCCTTAATGCGTAGTTTCCAAATTCCTCTATTGGAATTTCAAGCCTTTCTGCCTGTCTATCTAAAAATGAACCTGTACCTGCAGCACATACTGTGTTCATTGCAAAATCTGTTACTACACCATTTCTTAAAATTATTATCTTTGAATCTTGCCCACCTATTTCAAATATAGTGCTTACATCTCTATCTATATCTAGGGCTGCAACCCCATGGGCTGTGATTTCGTTTTTCACTGCATCTGCACCTACTATTGTGGCAGCAATATGTCTACCGCTTCCAGTAGTACCTACAGCTCCTATTTCTATATCTCTATATTTATCATATAAGATTGCAAAACCTTTTTGCACAGCCAATATGGGGCTTCCCTTAGTTCTTATATATATCTTTTCTTCTACTTTCATTTCCTCATCTAAAAGTACAAGATTTGTACTTACCGATCCTACGTCAACGCCTAGATAGTGCATCTCTTCTTCTCCTTTCTAATAAGTCTACAAAGGCCTCTATTCTAGTTACATATCCAGCTTCTGAAGTCATTTCATCTACTACTAAGGACATTATGGGAAAATCCTTATCCTTTGATATAGTAGGTAGAATTGCCTTTGATACTATTTCTGGCATGCAGCCTAAGGGAAATATTTGGATAGCACCATGAAAGCCTTGTCTATGTGCTAGTACTGCTTCCCCTATACATTCCCTGGCATGGCCACCTATTCCTAGGGATAAATATTCTTTTGATGCTTCTTTTATATTAATACTATTTAACTTTATAGGCGACAATATAGCATTTTTTGCCCACCAACTCAGGGTTAACCCTCTTTTAGATGAAACCCCATAGTCCATTAATTTATCTTGCATATATAGATTTGAAAATGGTTCAATAACCGTATATATCTCACCTATAATAGCTATTTTTACTGGATTTTTCTTATTATCTAAGGGTATTTTATCTATTTTATCCCTGTATTTCCTCAATATCCTTAGTATTTCCTTAGGATTATCTTGCATCATAGCATGTTTTTTACTTTTTATTAGAATTTCTTTACATGACCCTTTTATTTTTTCATAACCAGCTAAATAATAAGACCTTTCCTCAATATAATCTATAATATTTATAACTTTCATTGCATCTAATAGTGATCCTATTTTTTCTGTTTTCCTTTTATTGCTTTTCATTGTTATTTTGCCAATCCTATTTAGTATTTCTTTAATTCCTATATCCTGTGGAAAATCTAATACAATAAAATCTACATCATAGCCTAGATTTTTCATTAAATTCATCTGTAATTCACAATATTCTCCAAACCTGCAAGGTCCACAGCTTCCAGGCAGTAAAACAGTATTTGCCCCTTTTTCTATTGCTTGTATATAATTGCCTATCATTATTTTATAGGGTAAACACATTTCTTCTGGGGAATTCATAGAACCTATTTCTAAAGCCAAGTTATTATTTAAAGGTGGCATTATATAATCAATATCTAATCCGTTGAATAAGGTTTTTGCAGCCAAGTGTGCATTACCTAAATGTGGTGCTGTTATTTTCATTATGAACTCCTTCCTAACATATCAGCAAAAGCCTCTATTCTAGTGTTTAGTCCTGCCTCTCCTGTATGTTCGTCAAGTTTTATTACCATAAAGGGGGTTTTCCCTATCTTATCTTTTAAAAGCTCAATAATTACAGAATCTATACCACAGGCAAAGGAAGATATATATATCATTCCTTTTATTTCTCCTTCCCTTACACTATTTACGCCAAAGCCGTAAGAGTTTTTAGCAAAGGTCCAAAAGGGTCTCTTATAAAGGTTTTTAGACTCTTCTTCTATTCTGGATTTTTCTGTATATTCTTCAGTGACTACACCTAACTTTAAATCATTCAATTTTTTAACTATATTCATGTTTACAAACTCATCATATATATTATAAGGGTGTCCTAACAGGGCTATTTTTGTATCATAACCCTCACTTCTGATACCCTGTTTAAATGCATTTTGTTTTTCTAGTGCCAGTTTTAATGCTTTTCTAATTTTTCTTTTATCTTTAGTCACCAAACTACCAGTTTTATTTGCCCAATTATACATTTTTTTATTAGAAGTAAAATATATGGGTTCTGTTGTTAGCTTTGGCATATTTGGAATACTATTTACAATCATTTCGGGTAAACCACAAAATTTAGGACATATATATTCTTTTTTTTCTACTTGCATTATTCTTGGTATAAAAATCATATCTGCCTTATCAGTTAAAGTGGCTACATGTCCATGGAAAACTTTCACTGGCAAACAAGCGTCATCTACACAAAATTTAGACCCTAAATCTAATATTTTTTTATTTGTATCCTGAGAAGTTATTATTTTAGCTCCTAACTCATTAAAAAATGTGTTGAAAAAAGTTTTGTACTTACAATATAAAAGCCCCTTAGGTATTCCTACTATCATTTTTTTCTCCTTTCTAAACAAGATTACATCATAATATTATTGCCATATTTTTGTTAAGTATTCTTTTCCATTTAAATATCTATGTGTTTGTAACCACAAATACAGGATTCCAATAAATTAGAGGCTAGATAATTTAAAAGGGTATATAATAATAGACGGTAATAATATTAATATTTAGAGGTATATTAAACAAAGGAGTATTTTCACAATTATGGATCTATAACTAGAGGAGATGATTGATATTAGCAATCTTGAATTAACTTACAATAGAATCTTAAGAAGATTATTTAGAATCTTGAATCCTTTGAAAAAAACATTAATTGATACCCAATGCCAAGTTCATAAATATATAAATATGCACTCTATAGACTTATTAGATAAATATGACTATATAGAAGAATATGGTTTCTTTGCTTCTTATCTTCCTGATATGAATCTTGGTACTGTTTGGGTAGACCAGGATTTTAATAGTTCAAATCATTTTTATAACCCATATAAAAATAGAGGTTTGTATGGTAGAAGAAGTGCCTTAGATCTTGCTTTGGAATACTATAATGATGCAATAAAGTCATGGAAAGAAGGAAATAAAAATATATCTATGTTTTATTTTGGTGCAGCTATTCATATTATACAAGATTTAACTATTCCTCAACATGCTAATATAAGACTATTAGATGACCATAGACAGTACGAAAATTATATAAAGCGAACTTTTGCCTATATGGCAATTTTTAAGGCTAGAAAAGAACCCTATATTTTAAATTCTATAAAGGATTATGTTAGATTTAACTCAAGGATAGCTATAAAAGTATATAGAAAATTTAAAAACATTGAGAACGATGAAAACCGGTATTACCGGATAGCCAGATGTACAATCCCACTTGCTATGAGGACATCTGCAGGTGCTATGATTATGTTTTATAATGAAGTTGTTATAAATAAAAATATCCAGTAAATATATATATTTACTGGATATTTTTATTCTTGATACTTTATTAATGAATTTGTATAATATTTTTTCAATCTATCCCTACCCTTTAAAAACTCTAGTTCTATTAGAAATTCCATAGCTACAACTTCCCCACCTAATTTTTCTATTAGTTTTGCTGCAGATAATACGGTTCCTGCTGTTGCAAGTAAATCATCTACTATAGCTATTCTATCTCCTTCTACTATTGCATCTTTGTGGATTTCTAAAATATTACTTCCATATTCCAAATCATATTCATCCCGGATAACTTCTGAAGGCAATTTTCCCGGTTTCCTTACAGGAATAAATCCTACTCCTAATCCATAGGCAACGGCTGATCCAAATAAAAATCCCCTAGCCTCAGGCCCTACTATATAATCAATATCTTTATCCCTTAAATCTTCTATCATAATATCTACTGCCTCTTTAAATCCCTTTTTGTCCCTTATAAGGGTTGTTATATCTTTGAAACTAACACCTTCCTTTGGAAAATCTTCAATGACTCTTATTTTAGATTTAAAATTCAATTAGAATACCTCCTAGGGTTTTTATAATTACCATTTAATTCTATCATATATTAAATATCTTTACATCAATTATTTAACATTAGCTATGTATTTTTAATTTACTACCAATTGGGTAGATATATTTTAATGATAATATATTAAAAAGGATGATTATATGAAAAGCAAAAAAGAATTAACTATAATTCAAAGGGTGCAAGAAATATTTGTACAAGATAAACCTATAGATATGAAAAGAATTTATCATGCTGTTTTTATAACTAGTCAGGGCGTACCTGAAAAATATGGCCATGACCGAAGGAATTTAAATGTACATGCAATTGATGCTTTAAAGCAATATCTAGAAAAACATAGTCCTATTAATTCTAATTTAAAAGGTAATATTATCCCAATTTAAGCTTATAAACCAATAAAACCTAACTAGTTTTTTAATAAACTAGTTAGGTTTTAAACATTAGATTATAGACGATAATACATGGACTTTAGATAATATACCTTTTAAGTTACCCTCTTCATCTACAACAGCTATTGGGAATCTAGCTTCTGTAGCTAGATTCATAATATCACTTAAAATTACATCTGGTCCTGTAGTTATTATATTTTCAATTAATACATCAGAAATTAGTAATCCTTCTTTAGCAGCCCTGATGGCATCATCTGCAGTGATTACGCCTCTTAGTTTTGTTTTATCTGATACTACATAGGCACTAGATACTCCATTTTTTTTCATCATCTTAATTGCCATATTAGGGGTATCTTTCAATCGTATAATACTATTTGGTCTAATCATTACATTCCTAACGCTTATTACCTGTGTTTTATCTGCACTATCTATAAATTGTCTAACATAGTCATTAGCAGGATTAGCACTCATCCTTTCAGGAGTATCTACTTGAATAACTTCTCCATCTTTCATTATAGCAACTCTATCGCCCAATTTAAAAGCTTCATCTATATCATGGGTAATAAATACTATTGTCTTATCAAGTTTTCTTTGAATTGTTAAAAGCTCAAACTGCATATCTTTTCTAACTAATGGATCTAGAGCAGAGAATGGCTCATCCATTAATATAACTTCTGGATCATTGGCTAGGGCTCTCGCTATACCTACCCTTTGTTTCATACCACCTGAAAGACTGGAAATAGGTTCGTTTTCTAGGCCTTCTAAACCTACCATAGAAATCATTTCCATAGCCTTATCCTGGCGTACAGCCTTTGGTATTCCCTTTACTTCAAGTCCGTACTCTACATTGCCTATAACATCCCTATGGCTCATTAAGCCAAAACCTTGAAATATCATAGAAACTTTGTTCCTTCTATAATCATTTAACTCTTTTTTGTTGAATTTTCCTATATCTTTACCTTTGTAAAATACTTTTCCTGATGTTGGTTTATTCAACATATTTAAACACCTGACTAAAGTTGATTTACCAGACCCTGACAATCCTATGATTACAAAAATTTCTCCTTCTTTAACATCTAAAGAAACATCCCATAATGCTAATGTAACCTTGGTTTTATCGTAAATTTCATTCTTATCTAAATCCTTCTTTTTTAGCTTTATAGCTTCTCTTTTGTCTGTACCATAAAGTTTTGAAAGCTGTTTAATGTCTAATAATATATCATTATTATTCTCCATCGGAAATCACCTCACTGGATTTACCTAAACCTTGAGTTATTCTGTCTAATATTACAGCAATAATAACTACTGAAGTTCCTGATATAAGGCCCCTTCCCATTTCTATACGATTTACACTTATTAGTACTTCCTCCCCAAGGCCTGCAGCACCAATCATAGAGGTTGTAACTACCATAGCCATAGCCATCATAATAGTCTGATTCACACCTGTCATAATGGTAGGTAAGGCCTGTGGTATTTGTACTTTTACCAAGGACTGAAACCAAGTAGATCCAAATGACATGGAAGCTTCTACAATTTCCTTATCTATTTGCCTTATTCCTAGACTTGTTAGACGAATCATTGGAACTATTGAATATATAGTAGTAGCTATAACTGCTGGTGCGTTACCTAGGCCAAAGAACAACATAGCAGGTATTAAATATACAAATACAGGCATTGTCTGCATTGTATCCAATACAGGTCTTAGTATCTTATTTGCCATTTCACTAGATGATATTAAAATCCCCAAAGGGAATCCCAAAATAAGAGCTATAATAACTGAGGCAATAACTATTGCTAATGTTTGATACATATGTCCCCAAAATCCAACTACTCCTATACCAAATAATAATCCACCATATAACAAACCACTAGCCATCTTTCCACTTATTTTCCATGTCATAAAAATTACAAATAATATTAAAACAAACCATGGTATAAACTGTAATATAGAGTGTACCCCATTTACAAATCCCCCAAGAAACGACCTTATAGCATTGAAGAATGTATCATATCTTGCACTAAAACCTCTAACAGCCTGGTCAATAGCTTTAGTATCTATCTTATAAACAAAGGGAAAATTAAATATCCAATCTACATTCATATAATCCCTCCTATTTTAAATATTCTCTAAGAATATTTGCATCTTCAGCATTTAGCCATTTATCTATTAAATTATCATTTTCTTTTAAAAACCATTTTGCAGTTTCTACATAATCTGATCCTGTCTCTTCCATATAACCAAGTGCATCTGAGGTTAGTTGACTAGATGTTTCATATTTACTTAAAAACTCAATCATCTCTGTATTTTCTTCTGCAAAATCATTACTTACACCAATAGTAACTCTAACTGGAGGCATTGCACTTTTACCATCCATATAATTACTTTCATCATGAGGCTCATCATCTAATAAAACAAAGTCGTACTTACCCATTAACCAAGTTGGCTCCCAATAATATCCTACAACTGCTTCTCCTTTTTCATATGCATTTGTTAGTGCAGAAGCTAAAGCCGCCTCTGAGCCTGGTCTGAAATATATAAAATTCTCATCTAAACCGTAGTGTTCGTATTTATTATGCATAATTTGGTCTACTTCCCATCCAGGTATAGCACCGTATACTCTGCCCATATCTGGATTGTCATCATCTGGAAATACATCTGGATAGTCTTTTAAATCCCAAACGTATTTTAAATCTGGAGCCATTGCCTCTATACCCCTTTCAGAATCCCCCTCGATAACATATCGTGGTACATAAATACCTTGAAAATTGTCATCAAAATTTACACTTAATTCCTTAAATTTACCATCTGCTAAATCCTTTGCATAAGAAGGGATATTATTAGTCCACTCTTCCATGTGAACATCTACTTCTCCACTTAGTATACCCTCATGCATAACAGGAGTGGAACCAGAAATATCTGCCCATGTATAGCCAAATACCTCCTCTGCTATAGTTCCTGCAACTGCATTATGAAATAAAATACTATCCCAACCAGCATTGGCAAAAACAATATGTTTATCCGAACTGTTATCTGTACATGCTGATAAAGTCAAAGTTAATAATACTACTAGTAAAATAATACTTGTAAAACTTTTCCTGCTTGTTAATTTTTTCAAACTTACACCATCCTTTAAATTTTATCGTTCATTTGTTCTTTAAAGATAGACCTTAAAAAACTATTCGACTTAAATAGCGTATCATACTTTTTATGAATGTGTCAAATTGGCCATCTTGTAAAGATTAGTTTTATATAAGTATAAAGCTATATTTTTCAACGCTTATATAATTATAAAACTTTGTGTGTTTTAGTTGAATTCCCACTCTTCTATTTATTCTTAAAACATATATAAGGAAAAAAATTCTATACTAATCTAGTTATAAAAAGTCCTAAAAATTATAATTGCTAAATAATTCAATGTGTGCATAGAAATACACCTTCCATTATGG
>CAZWTU010000002.1:0-43621 GCA_964637035.1 uncultured Tissierellaceae bacterium | reverse complement strand
ATTATGGATATTTTTATGAAATTTAGCTTTCATAAAGCCAACCTTTTAATAATATCCTAAAATCATAAGCTTTCAAGTAAATTTAGAAAATTTTTATTGCTATGAAGGTGATTTGTTGATATAGTTATAATATTGAGGCCTAATTTTAAAAACTAATTTGCTGGAAGGATGATTGGAATGTATGCCCTTATTTTGATTTTAAATCAGACAGAGAAACTAGATAAGATATTAGAAAAGTTATACGAACTTGGTGCTGGTGCAACAACTATTGATAGTGTTGGCATGGGCAAAGTCCTCTTAGATCACAATATACATGCCAACATATTCTCAAGCCTTAAAAATGTTCTAAATGAAGGTAAACCCTACAATAAAACATTAATAAGTGTCATGAGGGATGAAGATAAGCTAAATGCAGCAGTAGATGAAATTAGTGACGTACTAGATATTGACAATACGCCAGGTGCGGGCTTTCTATTTATCATACCAGTTTTGACTGCAAAAGGTGGACATTATTTAAGTTCATAAACTTTTAAACCTAAGTAAATGCATAAAATTTGACAAGATATATTTAGTCAAATTTTATGCATTTGTAATAGAATTATATGATATAATTAACATTAATTTTAGAATTAACCTTACTAACTTATAGCAGAGGAGATTATATTTAATGAGTTTATTTAAAAAAGGAATAGGCAATATATTATATGGAATTGCTTCGTTAATATCAATAATATTTGATTTTTTAATTTCTATTATTAGTACTATAGTAATCTTTGTTAGGACTATTGCTAGGGGATTAGGAGCGTTGCTGGGAATGGGAGGATGCTTATTAATTTTTCTTTTCGCAGGTCCCTTTGGAATTTTAGCTTTATTTAATCCTGTTGTAATAGTGACTATATTATTTTTTATAATTTTCCCTATCTTAGGTAATAAATTTATTTCTTATTTGAAATATATAAAATACATAGTTACTGAATATTTATACGATAGGTCTGATCATTTAATTTCTGGTAAGCAAAGTAAATTTAGGTCTTTTAATGAATATGGAAATAAATATAAGGATATGGAAAATGAAAAAAGAAGGAAGGAACAAGAGAGACGTAGGGCTGAAGAGCAGAGACAATGGGAAGAAAGATTTAAACAATGGCATCAATATCAAAGTACAAACTTTGGAAGTAGACAGGGATACGGTGGAGGACCTGGCCCAGGTTATGGAAATACTTATATGGATCCTACTACTGATTTTAAGAATAAATATGAAAAAAGTTGTAGATTATTAGGATTAGACTATGATACAGATAAATATGAAGTTAAATTAGCATACAGAAAAAAGGCTAAAGAAAATCATCCTGACTTAAATAAGGCTCCTGATGCAACAAAAAAATTCCAAGAAATAAACGAGGCTTATGAATTTTTAAGTGATGGAAATATAGATAGATACAAATCTATGGCATAGTTAATTTTTATAAATAGAGAATGGAGTGCATAATATGAATTGGTTCAAGAAATTTATGACAGGTAGATATGGTGGAGATCAATTAAATAATTTTTTATTAATAATCTTTATATCTTTATTTATCTTATCAAGGTTTATTAATATCAGTATAATACCTTTAATTTCCTTACTAATACTTTTTATAGCTTATTTTAGAATCTTTTCAAAAAACATAGCAAAACGATATGCAGAAAATCAAAGTTATTTAAAGTTTTGGAATCCTATAAAGAAAAGTCTTAATTCTAAGTTAAATAGGGTAAAAAATATGAGGCATTATAAATACTTCAAATGTCCAAATTGTGAGCAGACCCTTCGTGTCCCCCGGGGTAAAGGACGAATCTCTATAAAATGTCCCAAGTGTAAAAGTTCCATGATTAGAAAATCATAATAATAATCCAGTATGTTTAAATAAGCAAATAAAAAACTAAGTCCATAAAATACTTAGTTTTTTATTTATATACCGTATCTTGTATTATATTATTTAAGATATAATTCCCTTTATTGTAGTTACTTCTAGTCCTTTTTCCCTTAATGCATCCACAAAGGGGTTAATTCCTACTGCATCACTAGCTATATGACCAGATACTATAAGATTTCCCTTTTTTTCCTGTTTAAGTTTTATATAATCTGAATATGAAGTATGAATATATATCACCGTATTTATTCCATTTTCAAAATATGCATTTGCAACTCCATAACCGCCATTTGTATAAGTTCCATGTGCAACTACTGTTTTACCTGGTTTGTCATCTTTATCCCCTATAAGGAGTTCAACTTTAGTTCTTGCAACTTTCATTTCTTTAAAGCTACTTAGTCCATTTACAAGATCTTCAAGGGTTGCATTGTCATCCTTACACACATTATCTACTTTTTCCTGCATCAGTTTTCTTCCGATTTCATCTAGTGGCTGATGAATATTTAAAAACGGAATTTTCAACATTTTAGCTATTGAAATTGTATCATCATAGTTTTTTACATTAACAGAAACTTTTAACTCATTATACTTATCTTCTATTGCTTTTTTTGCTACTTCCTCAGCTAGCCCATTTTCTTTCATTATTTTTACATGATCCTTGTAAACTTCAATCGCATTAATAATATTGGCCTGAGGGTGATGTGCTATTACCGCATCATATCCATTAGCCTTAGCATAATATAAATCTGAACTATCTATATCTACTCCAAATAGTACTTTTTTTATGTTTTTCCCTTCAACATATACTTCCGAGTCTACAGGAATCGTATCAAAGCCTGACATATCAAGTGCTAACTTCATTATTTCATTTGTATTCAATTTATCATCCCCTAAGTTTATTTTGAAAATAAAATTTACTACATTAATAATTTACCATAAATAGTTGAGACTTGCAATTATAAGAATCAATCATAAGTAGATAAACCTTATTCATATATTGTTCATTTAAACTGCTAGTGCCATATTTTTTTAACACAAAAAGAGACAGTTTTTGACTTCCATAACTTTAATAGTCAAAAACCGTCTCTTATATTTACATCTCACTTATTATTTTACTTCATACATACCATGGCTTTGCATATAATTAAAAATCTGTTCTCCATGCTGCTGTTCTTCTTTTTGTATGTGGTTGAGTACATCACGTAAGTTTGTATCTACACATTCAAATATTGTTGTGTCATAGGTAGATGAAATATATTTCTCTGTCATAAGTAAATCACTGCAGAGTGACTCATCCGTGCTGTTACAAATACCTGTCCCACTAGTGTTCTGTAAATTGTTTTGCTTGTTTTGCTCTTGCCCTTTCTGCTGGGCTTGCTGGTTTAAATTTGGAACTGTTCCAGATAAAATTTGATTGATTGTGTCATAATGCTCCTGTTCCTCTTGCCCATGTGTTAAAAACATTTGTTTTAGTGCTGGATCCTGTGCTTGACTTGCATAATTAGTATATTTCTCTATACATATTTTCTCATGACTTTTTTGGTCCTCAAGCAACATTCTTTCTTTTTGTGATAAATTAACTTTAGTCATTTAAGACACCTCCTAAATATAGGATGCCAAATTATATTATTATTATACAAGCAAGCTTCTAAAATTTGACTTTATCTGTTTCAAAACAAAAACCAATTAGAAAATTATTAGTCTTCTAATTGGTTTTTGGCTATGTTTATAAGGCTTTAATTAAATTAAACTCGCATTAATGAGCCATTAGCCTGTGGTAATTCATCTTTCTTTATACGATTAATTCTACAAAAATGTTCAAAAAATAACCCTACTTTCTTTTTTTCTTCAGGATCTTCTTTCAAATCAATAATATCTCTTAAAATCTGTGCCATCCATTCATTATCAAAATAACGTTGTCTCCCTGAATTCCATATCATCTGTTCTGGAGAATTTTCATTAAAATAGTAATTCCAAAATAACATTTTTTCAGACTCTTCTTCTGTCAAGCGAATCCTATATTCTGGATGAGCTGGAATAAACCCATCTTCACAGGTTTTCCCATTGAAAGTTTCTTCTGCCAAAAACAAACCCACTATACGCCTATCCTCTTCTGGCATGTCAGCTTCTCTTCTAGTGATAAGGCATCCACTCTTTTTATCCATCCGTGGCAGTCGCCTAGGTTGCCCCTTTTTCTTTCCACTTTTAATTGTTCCTGCAAAAACCTTCCAATCGGTAAAGATTATCTCCTCTTCTTCTGGATCACTCCAAAAAACTGATTGTAGTTGTGGATGAATTTTACGGCTTTGCATTAGTTTTTCCTCTCTTAAAATACGTTGCCGTTCTTGTTCTAAAGCCCTCTCTTCTTCTAATTTTATTTCCTCTTTTTTACGTTCTTCTTCTCTTTTTTCTATCTTTTTTCCTACTAAATTAGCTGCTTTTTTATCAATGAGAGTTATATACTTTCCAAACACATCAGGAAAAACAAACTTTTTAGTACCAGATTCAAAGTTTATTTTTATATAAGAGTCATCATAATTTACCACATTACCTTTACCAAAGGTCTTATGTATTACCTTTTTATCAACTAAATTCATTAATATATTCCCCTCCACTTTAACTTGCGATTTTCATAAGAAAAATATTATTTTACTCACATTTTAACTTACTCTATTATAATTATATCACTAAAAGAAGAATAGTTCAAATTTACTGTTGACACAACTATATATTTTATTATATAATACATGTTTATTTAGTGATTAAACATAATATATTTACTCATACCAATGAGTATAAATGTATGATAACAAAAGTCCCCTCTCTTTGCTTTTAACCAAAAGTCAAAAAGAAGGGGCCTACTAGCTAATTAAATTAAATTTTATTTTGCTTTAAGTAAATCCCTTATTTCTGTAAGAAGTACTTCTTCTTTACTGGGTTCTGGTGGCCCTTCTTCTTCAATAGGTTCTTCCCTTTTCATTGATGATAAAAGTCTTATAAATAAAAATATAGATAATGCAATAATAAAGAAATCAAATACTGATTGAATAAATTCCCCATATAAAATAGCTGATTCAGCTATTTCACCACTAGCAGGCGTGATAACATACTTTAAATCTGAAAAATTAACTCCTCCTACAAGTATACCTATTATTGGCATAAGTAAATCATTAACAAGTGAAGTTACAATTTTACCAAATGCTCCACCAATAACTACACCCACTGCTAAATCAATTACATTTCCTTTTAATGCAAATTTTTTAAAATCCTTCAGCATTTTTTTCCTCCTAAATTTATTTTTTTATAATTTTAAATTATAGTAAAGGCAAAAGACACTTGTCTTTTGCCTTTCTTTAAAGATATCCTATTCTTTTATTCTTATGCCATCTTCATGAAACTCTATGATTTCACCCTTTAAAAGTCTACCAACTGCTCTTTTGAAACCTGATTTACTCATTTGTAATTGTTTTCTTATTTCTTGGGGAGAACTATCATCATTTAGGGGCAAGAAACCCTTGTTTTTCTTCAATTTATCTAATATAACTTCCCCATCATTGTCCATTTGTACATATCCCTTATCTTTTAAACTTAAGTCTAATTTACCGTCTTCTTTAATATTAGTTATTCTTACTTGCACAGAGTCGCCTACTTCATAAGCGCCAATAAATTCTTTATTTGGTATCAATCCATCATATTTATCATCTACTGCTACAAAGGCTCCAATATCTCTATTGATGCTGTAGATTGTACCCTCAACCTTATCATCTACTTCATAAGGTGAATCCGTTCTTAGCATATCTCTAACTTTCATGGTAGCACATAATCTATTTGATTTATCTAGGTAAACCCCAACTAAATATGATTTCCCTTCTTCTACAGAACCCACTGTTTCTGCGAAGGGTAAGAAAAGGTCCTTTTCTAATCCCCAATCCAAAAATGAACCGATTTTTGTTTGACTAACTAGCATAAGGTGTCCCATATCTCCAACTTCTAGTTTTGATCTGTTGGTTGTAGCTATAACCCTGTCTTTAGAGTCATTATAAATCATTACCTCTAGTTCATCCCCCTCATTGGCATTTTCAGGTATTTGGGATTTAGGTAATAAAACATCATCTTCTATAGGGTCATCTGTATTCAAGTAAGCCCCAACAGTAGTAAATCTCTTTATTCTTAACTTTTGTACTTTTCCTATTTCTATCATTTTTTACTTCCTCCACTTAGTTTTCTAACTATATTTTACCACAATAGTAATAATTTATCTAAAATTTTTAACTTTATAGTTTTATTTTTGATAGTGCATCTGCTAAATCCGTATTTAAATTTTTGTTTTCTTGTTTATTTAAAAACTTATTTACATCCCTTTTAGACATCCTATCTTTTTCTTTAGACTTTCTTTCGTTAAATGAAGACATTTTTTCTCTATATCCACATTTACACATAAAAGTTTGTCCTTCCCCCTGGCCCCGAATTTCCATTCTTTTTTTACATTTTGGACACCTTGCATTTGATGGCCTTGATATAGACTTTCTATAACCACACTCCCTATCTTGACAAATATTCATTTTGCCCCTTTTGCTTTTAACTTCTAACATAAATTTTCCACATTCCGGACATTTATTTCTAGTTAAATTATCATGCCTATAGGTTTTATCACTATTTTTTATTTCCCTTACTACACTTTTTGAGTACTCTCTCATTTCATTTATAAATTTATCCTTGCTTAATTTTCCCTTAGATATTAATTCTAATTTTTGTTCCCACTGGGCCGTTAAAGCAGGAGATTTTAATTCCTCTGGCACTAAATCTAGTAATTGTTTGCCCTTTGACGTAGTAAATATGTCTTTTCCTCTTTTTTCAATTAAAAAGCTGTTAAAGAGCTTTTCTATTATATCTGCTCTAGTAGCTACTGTTCCTATACCTCCAGTTTCTCCTATTATCCTTTTTAATTTTTTATCTTCTTCTGCCATATATCTTACAGGATTTTCCATGGCTTGAAGTAGTGTCCCCTCATTAAATGGTGGTGGTGGTGCTGTTTTACCATTTGTTTCCCTAATGGAGCTTACTTTAAGTGTATCTCCCTTAGACATAAGAGGAAGATTTTGATCCTCATCATCCTCATCGTCTTCATTATAGTAATCTTTTTCATATACTTCTTTCCACCCTAAAGCTAATACTCTTTTACCCCTAGCCACAAAATTCTCATTTTCTATTGTAGCCTTTATAGTGGTTTGCTCATACTCATAAGGTGGCAATAAAACCGACAAAAATCTTTTTACCACTAAATCATATATCTTCCTCTCATTATCACTTAGATTTGAATATGTTACTCTTTCTTCTGTAGGTATTATGGCATGGTGGTCTGTTACCTTACCATTGTTTACAAAGGATTTATTAGGCCTAATATTTCCCCTAAGTATCTTTGTCCCAATCTTACCATATTCACCCATAGCAGATGCCTTTACCCTGTCCTTTAATGTTGGCACTAAGTCATCAGAAATATATTTGGAATCCGTTCTAGGATAAGTTAATATCTTATGGTTTTCATATAATCTTTGCATTATGGATAGTGTTTCCTTGGCTGAATAGCCAAATATTCTATTTGCATCTCTTTGCAATTCAGTTAAATCGTATAATCCTGATCCATAGGACTTTTTATCTTGTTTTTCTATATTTATTATCTTAATTTGTTTGCCCCTAATAGAGTTTAATATCTTTTCTATTTTATTTTTATCAAATGTTCTATTACTATTAGATTCTCTATCTTGCCAAGTAAATCTTAAATCCTTTGTACTGGCAACTATTCCATAATAATCCCTTGGTCTAAATCTTTTTATTTCTTCTTCTCTTTGTTGTATCATAGCTATTGTGGGAGTCTGAACTCTTCCACAGGATAATTGTGCATTATATTTTACTGTAAGCGCTCGTGTTGCATTGATACCTACGATCCAATCTGCTTCAGATCTAGCAACCGCTGAATGATATAGATTTTCATATTGTCTACCATCTTTTAATTTATTAAATCCTTCTTTTATTGCTTTATCTGTAACTGATGAAATCCAAAGTCTTTTTAGTGGTTTTTTCACATGGGCCTTATCTATTATCCATCTAGCAACAAGTTCTCCTTCTCTGCCTGCATCTGTTGCTATAATTATCTCATTTACGTCTTTTCTTAACATTTGACTTTTAACTGTATTATATTGTTTTTGAGTTTGTCTTATTATTTCAAGTTTCATTTTATCCGGCAACATTGGTAGATCTTCCATATTCCAAGTCTTATATTTTTGATTATATTTATCAGGTTCTGCCAATGTAACTAAATGTCCTAAAGCCCAAGTAACTATATACTTATTACCTTCTATATAGCCATTTCTCTTGTTTCTACAATTTAACACCTTTGCAATATCTCTGCCTACTGAAGGTTTTTCCGCTAAAACTAATGATTTACTCATGTAAACATCCTCTCATTGTCTTTTATCTTCTTCTATTTTTTCAGCTAATTCACTTAAATATATCCAGTTTTCCATCTTTTCATCTAATTTTTTTTCTATGTCTTTCTTTTTTTTCATTAACTCTTGAAGTTTAGAATATTCACTAGAAGCTTTCTCCATTTGATTTTCAATAGATATTATTTGTTTTTCAAGTTCCTCTATGTCCATATCTATGCTTTCCCATTGTCTCTGTTCATTAAATGAAAATTTTAAAGTCTTTTCTTTTTGTCTTTCTGATTTTATTGGTTTTTCTTCTTTTATATTATCTTCTTCAACTAATTTACTTTGGTCTTTAAAATAATCATAATTACCTGTATATTCTTTTATATCTCCATTATCTTCAAATACAAATACTCTATCAACTACTTTATTTAGCAAGTATCTATCATGAGACACTACGATTACAGCTCCAGCAAATCTTTCTATATAATCCTCTAATACTGTTAAAGTATTTATATCTAAATCATTGGTTGGTTCATCCAATAACAATATATTTGGAGACTCCATGAGTACCCTTAGGAGGTAAAGTCTTCTTTTTTCTCCTCCTGATAGTTTCCCCAGTGGAGTCCATTGCTCTTCCTTTTGAAACAGGAAATTTTCCATCATTTGGGAGGCGGATATTTTTTCTCCTTCTCCTGTTTGGATAAATTCTCCACCTTGTCTAATATACTCAATAGCTCTCATATCTTCATCCATATATTCGGTTTCTTGAGTGAAATATCCTATTTTGACTGTTTCCCCAATGTCTACAATTCCCTTATCTGGCTCTATTCTCCCTATTAGTATATTCATCAAGGTCGATTTCCCACTACCATTAGGACCTAATATACCTATTCTATCATCTCTTAATAAAGTAAAGCTAAAATTATTTATTACTTTCTTTGTCCCAAAAGATTTTTCTATATTTTTTACTTCTATTATTTTTCTACCTAATCTCCTAGTTCCTACAGATATATCTAGTTTTTCATCTGATACGTCTAATTCACTATTACTTAATTCATGATATCTTTCTATTCTAGCTTTTTGCTTAGTACTTCTTGCTTTTGCCCCCTGTTTCATCCAGGCTAATTCCTTACGTAATAAGGATCTTCTTTTTCTTTCATTGGCTATTTCCATTTCGTCTCTTTGAATCTTTTTTTCTAAATAATAATTATAATTTCCCATATAAGAGTATATATTACCCCTATCCAATTCTACTATTTGATTAACTATCCTATCTAAAAAATATCTATCATGGGTAATCATGAGTAAAGCACCTTTTCTATTTATAAGATAAGTCTCTAGCCATTCTATACTTGTATTATCTAAATGGTTAGTAGGCTCATCTAATATAAGCAAATCTGCTGGATTTATTAATGAAGAAGCTAAGGCTACTCTTTTCCTCTGTCCCCCAGATAATTTTTTTATCTTCTTCTTAAAATCAATTATACCTAATTGGGTTAATACGGTTTTTGCTTCACTTTCTAAAGCCCAAGCATTTTTCCTATCCATTTCTTGACTTAAATCTAATACTTCTTTATTAGATACGGTGTCCTTATCTAAAGCTTCACGATATCTTTTTACTAGCCTAATATTATCTGAATTTCCCTTAAATACTTGTTCCAGTACTGTAAGCTCTTGATCAAATTCTATATCTTGAGGCAGATATTCTATATTTATTGTACTTCCTTTTATTATTTCTCCACTATCAGCTTCTAAAACCCCTGCTATTATTTTTAAGAGTGTTGTTTTACCACTTCCATTTAGCCCAATAAAACCTATTTTATCCCCTTCATTTATTCCAAGATTTATATTATCTATTAGTTTCTTTTCACTAAAAGATTTTGATATATTTTGCATATTTATTATATTCATATTATCTCATTACCCCTTATATTTTACTAAGATATATTATATCATAAGTATATGGTATCTTACTAATATTTAAAAAGAGCCTATTTAAAAATAGACTCTTTAACTTTAGAGTTAGACTTGTAATTTGTTTCCACAACTTTCTCTTGCCATTTATTTGTTCTATATACTCCATATCCATATATGCAAATTATTAGATTACTAAAACTCATAGAAAACCATATTCCAGTTGAACCCAAATTTGTGAAATGTTTAAATAATAATATCATAGGTATCCTCACAAACCAAAGCCTCCCAATTTCCATAGCCATAGAATATTTTGTATGACCAGAGCCTTGAAATAGGCCTTTAAAGACACTAAACATACCCATCAATGGCATTGATAATGATATGTAGCCTAGGTAAGTTAAACCTAATTGTATAACCGTTGGGTCATCATCAGCCTGCATAAAGAAGTTTATTATTCCATTATCAAACATTAAAAGCAATACACACCCAATAATTCCTATGGTAATTGAAAGCTTAAATGCCTTTTGAAATGCTTCCTTAGCCCTTTCTATTTGATCAGCCCCTATATTCTGGCCTACTATAGCAGTAAGAGCTACACCCATTCCCATTGCAGGTTGCATTACAAGAGATGTAATCCTATTTACCATGGCAAATGCTGCTAAAGTTGCCGTTCCATAGGATTGAATAAATCCATTTAATATTATAAATCCTAGAGAAGCACCTGTTTGACCTAAACTTATTGGCAATCCTACATTTACTATTTTCTTTATTTTTTTTTTATCAAATTTAAAATCTTGAAAACTTGGCCTAAGTTCATTTTTCTTGTTAAATATAATTCCTATTCCTACAACCGCAAGTACAGCTCTGGATACTAATGTAGCCCATGCTGCTCCAGCTATACCCCAATCAAATGTAAATATAAATATAGGGTCTAGTACTACGTTTATAAGTGCTGAACCACCACTGAGTAACATAGGAGTTATTGTATCTCCTTGTGCATTCATCATAGAATTAACATTAAAAAACAAAAACATAAAGGGTATATTAAAAAAAGTAATTTTAAGATAAATATTTGCATACTCAGCAAAGTTTCCTCTTCCACCCATTAAAAATATGATTTTAGGACTAAGTATGTATCCTATCATAGTGAATACTATAGATGAAAGTAGTGTTATAACAATTAATTGAGATGAATATTCTTTTGCATCCTCTATTTTATCTCCACCTATTAATTGAGATAAGATAGATGTGCCAGCGATGGAAAGTCCCATTCCAAAAGATATAAAGAAAAAAACCACAGGGAAGACAAATGCTGTTGCAGCAAAGTGTACTGATGATATTTTACTTACAAATATTCCATCTACTAAATTATATATTGTCTGTATCAAGTTATTTATCATTATTGGAAAGGAAAGAACCAATATTGTTTTATATATGCTTCCATTTAAAATCATTTCCCTTTTATCTAACTTTTCCATAATACCCCACCTTTTTATTGTTTCGAGCCACTAAGTATATTATAACACTTTTATATCTTAATAAGAAGGCTTTTATTAGAAAAATAACTAACCTTTTTATCTACCATTTCAAAAGATAGCTATTAATCATCCTTCTAATTATTCTATTTATTTAATATTTTGATTTTTATAGTTTTTACTATCATAAATCCTAATAAAACAATCCCTACATACCCATTAATTACATAAATTATATTTACTAATCTGTCAAATGGAAGCCTTAGACCAATAAATACTCCTACAGCCGCTAATATTACTGTTAATATTCTAAAATTACTAGTCCCTTCTTCTGAAAACCTAGAAACAACCTGCCATAAGAGGGGCACCGATGTCGTATATATACCAGCTATTACTATAATTGAAAATATGAATGCCATGCTAGGGCTTATGTTTCTAGCTAAAACCAAAGTAGGGATCATTGTTCCCGCTACTTCTTCAATATTTGCTAATATACCTAGTGTAATAATAGCTAATGCTATACTAAAACCAACTACACCAAAGGCTGCTCCTAGAGCTGATTCCTTTCTGCTTTTACTTGATGCACCCATAGATGTTATAAATGCAGCTAGCCAAAGCATACAAAATCCTACATAAGAACCAGCAGCATAAAACCAATTTGTTGATGCTTTTAATAAATCAAGTTTAGGTAATATCTTATTTGCATTCACTATACCTTCAGGATTTTGTGCTATGGAATAAACACCTAAAATAATCGTTAATATAATTATAACTGGCCCAATCTTTCCTATTACATCTACAATCTTTCCTAGGCCAAGTATTACTGTTCCCGCTACTAATACTCCAAGCATTATTCCTCCAACTGATTCGGGTAATCCATATTGTTGTTTTAATGTAGCACCTGATCCCCCTACCATAACTATGTAGGACATATAAATAAAGGCAATGGAAAAATAATCATAAAAATTCCCAACTATATTCCCACAATAATATTTATATATATCACTACCCTTAGAAAATTTATACTTTTGTCCTACAGTGATAAACTCTACTCCTACATAAAGAAACAGTAAAAATACTACTATTACACCTAAAACTCCCAAATACCCATAAGAACTAAAATATTGCAATACTTCTTGCCCTGTGGCAAAACCGGAACCTATTAGAATTGCAATAATCGCACCTGAATAATTAAGTGTTCTTCCCCAGTTAATTTTTTGTGTTTTTATCATTATCATCTCCCCAAATTATAATGCTAAATAATACCACTATTTAAATAAAAAAATATTCCTTAAAATAATCTTTAAAAGCCATCTTGATCTGATGACTTTTTTATTAAAAAGTCCCATTAAAAATGGGACCCTAATCAATGTAAATTATTTACTCAAATTGAGTTGGTTTATCTACATCAGTTGTCAAAGCTGTAAGTGCTTTATCTACCATTTCTTTTCTTAGTTTATATTCTTCATCACTTGGTAGATTTGGATTACCTACTGGATAAGGAATTGCAATAGTTGGAACTATTCTATTTGCTCCTACAGATTCAGATATTGTAGTTATTGTAGCCATATGAACTATTGGAATACCGAATCTTTCTATTTCTTTTACCATGGTTGCACCGCAACGTGTACAGGTGCCTCAGGTTGAAGTTAAAATAACCCCATCTACTCCCGCTTCTTTAAGCTCTTTCCCTATTTCTTTACCAAAGGTTATAGAATTTCCTACAGAAGTTCCCGTTCCAGTTGTTGTATAGAAATATTTAAATACATCATTTATTTTGCCTTCATTTTTAAATTCCTTTAATATATCTAAAGGTGCTATTCTATCTGGGACATCATTAGCATATACAGGGTCAAATCCACCATGTATTGTACAGTATTCTCCTGTAAGAGCTTCTCTGCCACTTACATCGTATTTACCCCATTTTTGAGCACTTGCAGATTGAATTCTATCTGGATTTCCTAATGGTACCATTCCACCAGTAGTTACTAATGCTATAGTTGCCTTTGACAAGTCTTTTATACCCGGGGCTGGTTCTACTGTGTCAAACACTGGCATAGGCAGCTCTGTTTCAAACTCCTGATCATTTAAACGTGCAAGTAGCATGTCAACTGCTCTTCTAGAGCCTCTTTTTTCTGAAAAAACAGTAAGCCTTTTACCTTGTGGTATATAACCTTCTTCTCCTGGAAGTCCTAATTCTTCACCATTCATGATTTTTTTAACTATAGAAACCATTTTAGGAAGAGCTGTTCTCATTCCTGCAGCTGAATCTGAAACTTCAACCACTATGGAATTTCCTTTGGCTTGATCAACACCTGGATTTTCTATATACATACCAGTGACTCCAGGTATATTTAACTCTTTTACTATTGCATTTACTACACCTGCACAAGCCATCCCATATCTTCCTGCATTAAATGCTGGACCTGCAACTATTATGTCTGGTTTTTCTTCTTTAGCTATCTTCATTATATATTCTAATGCTTTTTCATTGTTTTCATTAAAATAGTTGTCACCACATATTAATGTACCTATTACTTGACCTTCTTCACCTAATAGACCGTTAAACCCTAAGGCAGGTCCTATGGTTTCTTTTTTGTAAACTGGCTCCATTCCAGCCTTATCTTCCCCACCAATTTGTCCGAAAAACTGATTTACATAATATAATACTCTAAATTTCTTTGACATTTTCCATCCTCCTTCCAATAATGATTAATATAATTTAACTGTACAGTTGTGATATCCGATTTCTGATGTTGCCCCTATAACTGCATTTAATTCACACTTCATGGAACCATCCTTTTCCAATGCACCTTCCCACCCTCCTGCCAATGTTGCAATTGCTTTTGGATCTCCTAATACCTTGTCTGCTGGTGGTAATACAACAACATGACTAACATTTCCTGTTGATACTACGGCTACAGCTTCCTTTGTCGTATCTGCAAGTGGTTGGCTCATTCCATCTCTACCAGAACATTCATCTGTTATTAAGACAGTTTTTATTCCTGCATCTTCTAATTTTTTACAAATCATTAATAAATCTGAGTCTGGATTACCATAGCCTTCTTCAGAAATTATAACCCCATCCGCCCCTAGAGTTTTACATAATTTAGCTGTATAGTCACAAGTTCTGAACTTACCCTCAAGAGTAGTTAACTCCGGAGTAAGTATAACTCCTAAGAAATTAATAGTTTTCCCATGTTCTTCATATAAATCAAGAATTGCTGAATTGTTTTGATGTTGATAAGTAGTTATTTTATCGCATGCAGCTACACAGTTCCCGCTTATAACAGCTCCATCTAATTCTTCATTTGGATGCATTAGTGTTGGCAATATTAATTGACTATTTACTCCATAGATATATCCATCATGTAGTAAACCTTGTGATATAAGCATTTCTACATAAGCTACCTTTGGAAGATCAGGATAATTCTTGTTTTCTTCTGCATGACTTCTCATTTTATAAGCCAGTACTTCATCTGGTTCTACTTGTCTTCCAGCCTCTCCTACATATTCTGCTGCTATTAATCCTGCCCGCCTAACAGTTGCTTCGTGGGCGTGTGGTTCCAATCCCTCTATTGGTTTAATATCTATTACTAAATTATATGTTGTAGAGAAAGGAGTCCATTTTGCACCTTCTCCCCACATATCAATTACACCTTCTTGAAAACCTACAATATCACCTACTGTAACAATAGCTGCTCCCTTAAGCACATTTACTTTTCCACTTCCTAATTGACCCATTTTTGTAGTTACTCCTGGGAAACCATTACCCTCTCCTTCAATCTTAACCCTTGGTTCAATCACATCTTTTACAGGAATTATTCTAACTTTTTCCCCTGGCCTAGCTACAGCGAGTTTTACTTCTTTAATTCTTTCATCTTCTTTGAGTTTACTGATTAATCCTTCCCTACTTACTGTTAAAACTCCATCCTTCACACTAGTTTCACTGCCTAATTCAATATTTTTTATATTTATATTTCTAAGTTCTAGTTTCAAGAAAAGCACCTCCATTTTATTTTTTAATTACTATTAAATTTTTTAAATTCTTCTAATGCAGATTTTAAAAGTTCACTGTCTATTAAAGCGTAATCCTCAGCATTTTCTATATCTGGATTTCTCACCTCCATATTCTTTTTATAATCTTCTATGCTATTTTCAATTGTTTGTATATGAATTTTATTTGTGTCTTTATTAATATCACCAATTATAATAGAACGATAAGGAGAATAAAGCATTCTAATGCTTGCCCCCAAGGGATGGTTTATAAGTTCATATCCTACATGAGCCAAATCCCTTACCTTTATTAACACATCTTTAAAGCCACCTTCTACAAATAATATTTCCTTGTAGTCAATTTTGACCTTTGGATTGTTTGTTACAATTTGATATCTCATTTATTGTCCCCCTTTATTATAAATTTATTTGTTTATTAAATGTTTTTCATATGTTCTTTAATTTTGTGCCATATGTTTTTCAATAGCATTTCAAGTGTATTTTAGTAATATATTTGATTTTTACAAAAAATAAAAAGGCCTAATCTCAATTAATTGAAATCATGCCCCTTTAGACTATTATATTATATTATTCTATTTTATTTTATTATTATATTAGTAAAATGTAAAATAAGCAAATGAAATATTTAAAGGGGGCTATCTGCCCTCTTTAAATTTATCATAACAATAGGCATAAGGTTTTGACATAGCCTGTTTTCCTTTTCCTTTTTCTCCAACAAACTTGCCATTCTCAGCCATTAATTCTCCTCTTAAATATACTTTTTCTGCAATTCCTTTTTGATTAAAACCAGCATAAGTTGAATAATCAGAACCCATTAGAGCATCCTTATGTTTAACAATGTCTCCATATTCTGGATTAAATACCACAATATCGGCATCTGAGCCAACTATTAAATCACCTTTTTGTGGATACACCCCACATACTTTAGCTGGATTTGTACAACACACTTCTACAAATTTTTGACGTGATATTCTTCCTTTTTCTACTCCATAGGTCCACATCATATTTAATCTATCTTGAACTCCTGGGGCTCCTGGGGGTATTTTACTAAAGTCATTTATTCCTTTTTTCTTTCCTTCTTCAAAACCACCTATAATAGAACAATGGTCTGAGCCTACCGAAAGTAACCAACCTCTATCTATTGCCTTCCATAGATAGTCTACATGAAACTGAGGTCTTATAGGTGGGGTGCAGACATATTTTGCACCCTCAAAGTTTGGCTGACTAAAGACCTCATCATTTAACATAAGATAATGAGTACACGTTTCACCATATACGCTTAAACCTTCATTATATGCCTTCTTTATGACTTCTGTAGCCTCCTTGTTTGTAACATGAACTACAAAAAGTGGTGAATCTGCTATCTGAGCCAGGTGAACTGCTCTTGATGTAGCTTCAGCTTCAGCAAGTATAGGCCTTGAATCTGGGAAGTTCTCTACACCCGTTTTTCCTTCTTCCACAAGTTGGTCTGTACGTATCTTTACTACATCCGCATTTTCAGCATGTATCATTATAGT
Source organism: uncultured Tissierellaceae bacterium (assembly GCA_964637035.1). Taxonomy (GTDB): domain Bacteria; phylum Bacillota; class Clostridia; order Tissierellales; family Tissierellaceae; genus CAZMMV01. Next base: position 26,354 of record CAZWTU010000002.1, on the reverse strand, counting down.
TACTCCGGACTTTTTACCATTTTGTAGAGCTTTAAATAACCACTCATCATCAACATAAAATGGCATTCCCTTGTAAGCCATGAAAACCTTAACTGATGATACCCCTACTGATGGAACACCTTTAAGTCCCTCTATAGTTTCATCTGAAGGATCCATCATCACACCATGTAATATATAGTCAGGACTTGCTTTTCCATCTACCATATCTCTTTTATAATTTATTATAGAATCTTTAAGGCTTACTCCCAGAGGTTGCACTACAAAATCTCCAACAGTAGTAGTTCCCCCAACTAATGCAGCATGAGATGTCTCATATCCTAATGAGTTAAATGCGTTATAATGCAGATGCTCATCAACTCCACCTGGGAATACATATTTACCTGTAGCATCTACAACTTTATGTCCATTCCTGTCCAAATCTTTTCCTATTTGAACTATCTTTTCTCCTTCAACCAGAATATCAGCATTATATTCAATTGTTGATGTAATTATATTTCCATTTTCAATTAATAAGCCCATGATATGCCTCCTTTTGTCCTAAAGGGACACGCATTTTCATTTGTGTCCCTTAAGATTTATATATAAATTAATTGAATATTAATCTTTCTTATCTTTTAATTATTACTTACGCGTTGTTCCTTTGTTATATACGCTATCATCAATACCTTCTAGGTATTTCACTACTTCTTCTACTGGTAAAACATCAGCAAATTTAGCATCCATATCAAACATATTCCATTCAATAACTCCTGGTACTCTGTCCCCAATAGTTCCTATAGGTACTATTGTCTTAAAACCATATCCTGTAGAATCCATTACTGTATGCCTAACACATGCACAAGCTGTAGCTCCCATTACTATTAGAGTATCTACTCCTAACTTAACTAATGTAGTAGCTAAATGTGTACCAAAAAAATTACTTGCATATTTTTTAACTATTACTGGTTCTTCTGGTTGCGGTTTAAGTTTTGGATCTATTTCCATCCACTCAGTTTCTAATTCTAATGAATGCATCGGAATTTTTTCATCCCATCTTGGCAAATCCCATTGCAATGCACCAGTATATCCAGTAGTTGTATGAAATATAGGTACCCCTGCTTCTCTTCCAGCCTGTAAAACTTTAAGTGCATTAGCACAAATTTCTTTATTGTTTTCACAAGTAAATGGGTGACCGTCTGACATCCATGCTTTAGCCATATCTACTGTAGTTATTGCCGGAGCTTTTCCAAAACCCATTTTTCTTTGGAATCCTCTTTCTTTATAAATCTTAGTTGCTTCAGCAAATGCCCTCTCTAACAAATCTAGGTCAATACCATATTCTCCACCCTCGTCCTTATACTTTTCACTTGCAGATACTACCTTATTGGCTTCATCTTTTTTAACCATTATTCATACTCCTTTCAATTTATATAGATTTTAATAAATTAATTAAATCTAAAGATTATTTATTAATTATCTTCCTTGACTATAATATATGGTTTCCTATCTTTTATTTTTAATTCATATTTTTTGTTTTTTTATTATGTAAACATTATCTTTATACTGATTTAGCAATTAATAAAGGGATTAATATATTATATGAATAATATATTAATCCCTTTATTTTTACAGATTTTGTTAAATTATGTTCTCATAATCTAGGTTCTACCTATCCTAATTTATCAACTACATTTTTCATCATCTTTCTAATTGGTAAATCATAGGGGCATTTGCTTTCACAGATGCCACACTCAATACAATCTACAGCATTATGGTCCATTGCGTCATATCTAGATTTGGCCCATTCTTGTAAATTATATCTAGTATAGTAACCCTCCATTAAAAATTGTGTTGGTATATCTATTCCCTGAGGACATGGCAGGCAATAACCGCATCTTCTGCAAAATTCAGTTCCTAAGGAATTTGCTTCTTTAAATAACTTTTCTTCCTCTACTTTTGTTAACTCTCTTACATTTATACCTACAGAGGTATTTTCTATTACTTGTTCTAGGCTCTCCATTCCAGGAATAACCACTGATATATTTGGGTTGTTTACTATAAATCTCAGTGATAATAAGGCTTCCTTAATAGCCCCACCAGCTAAGGGCTTCATCACTATAACCCCTATGTTGTTAGCTTTTGCCTTTTCAAATAATTCTTCCGCTTGCTTTTCAACTGGATTGTAGGGGCATTGTATAGTTGAAAATTCTCCAGTATCTATAGCCTTATCTAATAATTCAGGGCTATGGGATGTAATTCCAATTTCCCTGACCCTGCCACCAGCTTTAGCGTCTTTTATAGCTTTTAATGCTCCTTCTGCCCCCATAACCATATCTAACTCTTCTATTGTTTTAACATTATGAAATTGAAATAAGTCAATGGTATCTACCTTTAGATTGTTTAAACTTGTATTTAATTCTTCTAATACCCCATCATAATCTCTTTTCATAGATTTTGTTGCCAAATAAAATTTGTCCCTACCTAGTTCTTCTAAGGCATCTCCTATTAATTCCTCAGATTCATTATATCCCCTAGCTGTATCTATAAAATTAATTCCTCGATCATATGCTTCTTTCAAGATTTTAACCGCCATTTCACCATCTACTCTTTGAATTGGTATTCCGCCAAATCCAATTACAGATGCCTTAAAGTTGGTTCTTCCTAATATTCTTTTCTCCATAGTATTTACCCCCTTAATTACAATACTCTAGCAGCACCTTTATAAACAAATCCTGTAGTACTGTCAAGAGTAATTAACTCTCCATTATCTAATAAACTAGTAGCGTCCTTGGCTCCTACTATAGTTGGTTTTCCTAAATTAAGTCCTACTATGGCACCATGAGATGTTAGTCCACCTTGTTCGATAATTATACCAGATGATCTTTCTATAAATTTCACCATGTCCTTATCTGTACTTTGGGTAACTATTATGTCTCCATCAGTAAATCTTTCTTCAAGCCCTTTAACACTATTGGCAAGACAAACATTTCCAAGTATTGTCTTTCTTCCTATACCCATACCCCTTACTAAGACTTTTCCTATTGTATGGACCTTTATAAGGTTAGTTGAACCAGAGGTTCCAACAGGTATGCCCGCTGTCATAATTACTAGATCTCCTTCTTTAACATATCCCTTTTTTACAGCTGAATCAATAGAAAATTCAATTACATCATCTGTATTGTTACTATGTGGAGATAATACAGGATATACACCCCATACAAGGGATAATCTTCTCATTACACTTTCTGAAGTTGTAGCAGCAATAATCGGTGTACGTGGTCTAAACTTAGATATAGCCTTTGATGTGTAACCCGAAGAAGTTGCCGTGATTATAGCCCTAGCTCCTAAATCTGCCGCAGTATTACAAGTGGCTTTTCCTATTGCATTTGTTGTGGACAATTCATTTAATACAATATCAGAATTTAATTCCTTAGAGTAATCCAAAGATTCTTCTGTTCTTATGGCAATATTATACATAGTTTTTACAGCTTCTAATGGATATTTTCCAGCAGCTGTTTCCCCTGACAACATAATGGAACTACTTCCATCTATAATTGCATTGGCTACATCTGTTACTTCTGCCCTTGTAGGTCTTGGATTTCTCATCATAGAATCCAACATTTGTGTAGCCGTTATAACTGGCTTCCCTGCCATATTGGATCTTTTTATCAAGTTTTTTTGAACCATTGGCATTTCTTCAGTTTGAATTTCTACTCCTAAGTCACCTCTAGCCACCATTATTCCATCAGATACATATAATATTTCTTCTATATTATCTACACCCTCTTGATTTTCTATCTTTGAAATTATCTCTATATCGTTACCATTGTTTTCTTCTAAAATTCTTCGAATATCTAAAACATCCGATGCCTTTCTAACAAAAGAGGCTGCAATAAAATCTATCTTGTTATCTATACCAAATAATATATCTGACTTATCTTTTTCTGTTATAGCCGGCAAATTAATTTTCATATTAGGGACATTTACGCCCTTATGGTCGCTCAGTTCTCCATTGTTCAATGCTATACATTTTATTTCACTACCGTCTACAATCTCTAGCACCCTAAACTCCACTAATCCATCATCTACTAATATTCTACTGTTTATTTTAACATCATTAGGTAAATCTTTATATTTAATAGAAACTATATCCTGGTCTCCTAATATATCCCTGGTTGTAAAAGTAAATATTTTCCCTTGTGTTATTTTGACAGGTCCTTCTTTAAAGTTTCCTAATCTTATTTCTGGTCCCTTAGTATCCAACATAATACCTATAGGTAAGTCTAATTCTTCCCTAACTTCTTTTATGGTTTCTATCCTCTTTTTATGTTCCTCTTGACTTCCGTGGGAAAAGTTTAATCTACATACATTTAAACCATTTAAAAATAATTCCCTTAGTTTTTCCTTAGAGTCTGATGCTGGACCTATAGTACATACAATCTTTGTTTTTTTCATTTATATCCTCCTCATCCTATATGGATAAAATATTTGCAGTATTGTAAACTTTAATATTGAATTCCTTTTCTATATTTAAAGCTTCATTTATTTCTAAATCTATTATATTATTACATTTTATGCCCAAAGTTCTTCCTGATTTATTTTCACTTATTAATTCAATTGCCCTATTCCCCATTTGACTAGCCAATATCCTGTCAAAGGAAGTAGGCGTTCCTCCTCTTTGAATGTACCCTAATATTGTTACCCTAGTGTCTATACCAGTTTTTTCTGCAATAGCTTTTGATACATCATAAGCATTACCAACGCCCTCTGCCAATACTATTATATGATGAAGTTTTCCACGATTTTTACCCTGGATTGCTTTTTTGCAAACTTGGTCTATATCAAATTCTATTTCAGGAACTATTATACTTTCTGCCCCTCCAGCAAGTCCTGCATACAAGGCTATATCGCCACAATTCCTTCCCATTACCTCAATAACATTTGCTCTACCATGGGAAGTAGATGTATCTCTTATTTTAGATATAGCATCTACAACAGTTTCTACAGCTGTATAAAAGCCTATGGTATAATCTGTATAACCGCAATCATTGTCTATGGTGCAAGGTATCCCCATAGTAGGTATTCCAGTATTTGCAAGCCTAGCTGCACCAGCCAGTGTACCATCACCACCTAATACTACTAATCCATCTATATTAAATGCATCTACAACATTTAAAGCTTTTTTGAACCCCTCCTCTGTCATGAACTCTTCTGAACGAGCAGATCTAAGGATTGTACCCCCTCGTTGTATAACATCCGCAACAGATGAAAGATTCATATCAAAAATATCACCATTAATAAGTCCTTTGTATCCTTGTTTTATTCCTAAAATCTTGTAGCCCTTATATATTCCAGATCTGACTACAGCACGTATGGCTGCATTCATACCTGGTGCATCCCCACCACTAGTTAATATTCCAACAGTCTTCATAAAATACCCCCTATTAGTATTACAAAATCCCAAGTTCAATCATTGCCTCTTCAACATCTTCTACTTCAAATTCTGGTGCTAATATTTCATATAATTCTTCATTGTCTTCTTTTCCAATAAGGTTTATTTTTAATAGAAAACCTTCGTTTTTTAAAACTCTTTGTATTTCTTTTGCGTTTTCTATTCCCTTAGCCATATAAATAGTTGTCCACACAATACAGCACCCCTTTACTGAAGAAAAATTATTTTTTAATAACTACTGCATTTTTACCAAGAAACCCCTTTAGCTCATCTAAAGCATTTTTATCCTCCGAATTTATCCAGAGACTTCGATCAGCAACAACTGTTTTATTATCCTTTTCCATATATACATATACAGGAACTTCCCCACTATATTTAATAAGGATATCCTTTAGTTTTGAAAATGTACTTGAATCTCTTTCTGAAGAAATTTTTAAATACATCTTACCTTTATTGTAAGAATTTAAGCTAGAAATACTTTCCACAATAATTTTGGGTTCGTCAACTTCTGACATACTGACCTTTCCATCTATAATTACTAATTCATCTTCATTTATATGTTTATTGTATCTATCATAAGTCATTGGAAAAACAATACATTCCACAGATCCAACTAAATCTTCCACTGTGATAAATGCCATCATATTATTATTCTTTGTTATTTTATTTTTTTTATCAACTATTATTCCACCTAATTTAATCCTAGATCCGTCTCTTATCCCCCTTATCCTTCCTTCTGCCTCTCCACAATTTAGAAGTTCAATCGTATTAATGGTGGAAACCTTCTCTACTTCATCTTTATAGGTATCCAAAGGATGACCTGATACATATATACCTAGTATCTCTTTCTCCATATTTAATATAATATTCTTAGGAAATTCTTTTAAGTCGGGAAAATTATCCTTATTTATATTTTCTTCAACCCTATCAAATATAGAAAATTGGCCTTCTATATTTCTCTTCCTGTCAGAATGTACTCCGTCTATTACCTTTTCAAATATTGCTAATAGTTGGGCTCTATTTCCACCCAGACTATCCATTGAACCACTCTTTATTAGGGATTCTACAGCTCTTTTATTCATAACACCTGAATTTTCATTTTCTATTCTTTCAATAAAATCTGTAAAGCTTGTAAATTCCCCAGTTAATCTAGCTTTAACAATTGCTGATATAAAATTCTCCCCAACATTTTTAACTGCAGAAAGTCCAAATCTGATTTTATTATCTTTTACAGTAAATTTCTTAAAGGATTGATTTACATCTGGAGATAATATCTCTATATTTAACCTTTTACATTCTTGTATATACAATGAAACTTGATTTGTATTTCCCATTACAGATGAAATAAGTGCCGCCATATATTCAACTGGGTAATAAAATTTTAACCAACCAGTTCTATAGGCAACTACAGCGTAAGCCGCTGAATGGCTTTTATTAAAAGCATAATTTGCAAAATCAATCATTAGGTCATATATTTTATTTGCGGATTTTTCATCTACACCGTTTCTTAGGGCTCCCTGTAAGACTACATTTCCATCCTTATCTATTTGCCCATGAATAAAATTCTTTCTTTCTTCTTCCATGACCTTCATTTTCTTTTTACCCATAGCACGTCGAACTAAATCCGCCCTACCCATTGAATAACCACCAATATCCCTAACTATTTGCATTACTTGTTCTTGATAGACTATACAACCATAGGTTACATCTAATATGTTTTCTAATTCTGGGTGTAAATATTCAATTTTACTTGGGTCATGTTTACATTCTACAAATGTAGGTATTTGATTCATAGGGCCGGGTCTAAATAAAGAGTTAGCAGCAATAAGATTTTCAAACACATTTGGCTTTAATTCCTTTAAAAATGCTCTCATACCCGGACTTTCAAATTGAAATATACCCAAGGTTTCAGCCCTAGCAAACATTTCTAAAACCTTTGGGTCTTCATAATCAAAATCTTCAAAATCTATTTCTATACCATGATTTTCCTTAATTAAATTAACTGCATCTCTTACAACTGTTAAAGTTCTAAGACCTAAGAAGTCCATCTTTAAAAGTCCAAGCTCCTCCAGTTCAATCATATTAAATTGTGTGGTTATAGCATCTCCATTTCTAAGTAAGGGTACATAGTTTGTAACAGGTTCCTTTGATATAACAACTCCTGCTGCATGGGTAGAAGTATGTCTAGGTAATCCTTCTACGGCCATAGCAAAATCTATTAAGTTTTTAATTTCCTCTTCCTCATCATAGGATCTTTTTAAGGCCTTATTTACTTCAAGGGCTTTTTCTATTGTAATCCCCAAATCTGTAGGAATCTGCTTTGCTATATAATCTACTTGTCCATAAGGCATATTTATAGCTCTACCAACATCTCTAATAGCTCCCCTAGCTGCCATGGTACCAAAAGTAACTATTTGGGCAACCCTATCTGCCCCATATTTATCTACAACATATTGTATAACCTCTTCTCTTCTTTCGTAGCAAAAGTCTATATCTATATCTGGCATAGACACTCTTTCCGGATTTAAAAACCTTTCAAATATTAATCCATACTCTAAGGGGTCTATATCTATAATTCCAAGAGCATAAGAAACGATACTTCCAGCTGCAGAACCCCTACCAGGTCCCACCATAATTTGATTTTCCTTAGCAAATCGAATAAAATCCCATACAATTAAAAAATAATCCACATATCCCATTTCTACAATAGTATTAAATTCATATTTAAATCTTTCATTTATATCTGGGTGAATAGAGCCGTATCTTTCCTTTAGACCTTTAAGTATTAAAAATTTCAAATATTCTTCGTTAGTAAAGCCTTCCGGTACATCATAACCAGGTAAATGCATTGTATCAAAGTCAATTTCAACATTACACCTATCCGCTATTAAGGCGGTGTTTTCAAGAGCTGAAGGATAATCAGAAAAAATATTTTCCATTTCTTCAGGAGATTTTAAGTAAAATTCATTTGTAGGAAACTTCATTCTATCTGTTTCATCTACTGTCTTGCCTGTCTGTATGCACAAAAGTACATCGTGTACTACAGCATCTTCTCTTTTTAAATAATGTATATCATTTGTAGCTACTAAAGGTATATCTAATTCCTTAGACATTTTCACAAGTTCTTTGTTTACCATTCTTTGATCATCCTCTTCCATCCCTGCATCCTGTAACTCAAGATAGAAGTTATTATCTCCGAAAATATCCTTGTAAATTAAAGCTATTTCCTTAGCCTTAGGAATATTATTATTTAATATATGACGTGGTACTTCCCCGCCCAAACAAGCAGATAATGCAATTATACCCTTGCTATGTTTTCTCAATATCTCATGGTCTACCCTAGGTTTGTAATAAAAACCATTTACATAAGCCTCAGAAACAATTTTCATTAAATTACTATATCCTTCATTGCTTTCAGCTAAAAGTATTAAATGATAATTGCTTTTATCCTTAGGCTCCCTATCTGTATATTTATCTATGGCAACATAAACCTCAGAACCTAATATTGGTTTTATCCCATTCTTCTTTGCCTCTTTATAAAATTGAATAACTCCAAACATAGAACCATGGTCTGTTATAGCTATAGAATCCATACCAAGTTCCTTTGTCCTGGTTATTAAATCCTTAATTTTTATTGAACCATCTAACAAACTATATTCAGTATGTACATGAAGATGTGCAAATCTATTATTATAATTCATAGAGACCCCTTCCTATTTTATTTGTTAAGTATATTCTATCATAAAATAATAAAATTTCCCCAAAAATAGGGAAATTTTATTATTTTATAACTATTTATGGCCTAGTTTATCTATTACATTTTCTATTAAAGATAAATCTATTACTCTGAAATCATCTAATACCCTTTCTGTCCAATCTGGGGTAGGTTTATCTGTCATAAATTTCCTAGCAGTTAAAATACTTTCTTCAGCTATGGAAAGACCACTTTCATCAAGGTCTCCCTTGCCCTTTGAAATCATGATAGATTTATATGGGGTTTCATTAGGCTTTACGCTACCTGATAGTGGATGTGTGCGAAGTTCATAGCCTTCATGGATTTTATCCCTTACAAACTCTAAAATTTCAATATAGTTATAATCCTCCTTAAAAATTAATTCCATAGTATCCTTATATTTGTCATATACATAGGGATTGTTTGTAATTAATACACTAGACATGTTTTTTGTCTCCTTTCAATTCATCTGCTATTTTTTCTATTCTTCTAAATCTATGATTTATGCCAGATTTACTAACTGGCGGATTTAACATATTACCTAATTCTTTTAAGCTGGCATCCTTATGCTCTAACCTTAGTATTGCAAGCTCTCTTAAATTTGATGAAAGTTTTTCTAAACCAATTGTATTATTAATTTTATTTATATTTTGTACCTGCTTCATTGAAGCATTTATAGTCTTACTTAAATTTGCAGTTTCACAATTTACTAGTCTGTTGATGTTATTTCTAATATCTTTTAAGACACGAATATCTTCTAGTTTTAGAAGGGATTGATGTGCACCGATAATATTTAACAAATCAACTATCTGTTCACTCTCTTTTATATATACAACATAATATTCCTTTCTGATGACTATCTTTGAATTAAGTCCAAAGGAATTGATTAAATTAGAAAGTTCCTTACTATGGACTTGATTACTAGTCACAAACTCTAAATGGTAAGCTTTTTCCGGATTACTTATAGATCCGCCCCCAAGAAAAGCTCCCCTTATATAAGCCCTTTTACAACATCTATCTTTAATTAGATTTTTAGCTATCTTATAATTAGGATGAAATACACTGTTTTTCTCTGTAATAAAGCCTACATCTTTTAAAATTTTCTTAGATATTTCCATATCACTTATATAAATCAAATAATTGTTATTTTTTTTAAGCTGTGTGTTTCTTCTTACCATTACCTCTATATCAATTTTATATATACTTTTCAATAAAGAAAATATTTTCCTAGCAATAGCTGCATTCTCAGTTGTAAACTTTAAATTAATATTTTTCAATCCTGAAATCTGTATAGTTCCATTCATTCTTACAAGTGCTGATAGTTCTGCCATGGAACAACATTCATTATCTAAGGGTATCCTAGACAATTCATTTTTTGCATCTGATGAAAATGACACAAAATCACCCCGTTTATTGTAATTTCATCATTTTTAAACCCTTGGATATAATATTCTTTTCATCCTCATATCTAACTAAATCTTTGACCTTATCTATATGTACAAAGACTGCATCTACAAAGCCTTCCTTTTTCTGCGGCGTACAATCCATACAATTTGTCTTCATTAAATACCAATGTACAGTTTTATATACCATTTCATCTTCTTTTAAGTTCTTAAACGTATAATGTGCCATGCCTATATATTTTAATATTTCAGCCTTAACTCCACTCTCCTCTAATACTTCCCTAAGGGCAGCTTGTTTTGTACTTTCACCTTCCTCTACTCTTCCTTTTGGCAAAACCCAATCGCCATTATATTTTTTTAAAAGTAAAATAGTATTTCCAAATACAACAACCCCTCCTGAACTAATTTCTTCAATCATAAAACCAACTCCAATATGCTCTTGCATTTTTATAATTATATTTATATTAAGATATAAGTATAATTATACTATATTATAAGTATATTTGCTAAGAAATTTTAATAATAAAGATTTTTGACTTAAAAATCAGATATAGATATAATATATATGTACAAATACAATTAGAGAGGATTGATACTTTGAAATACGTATTAGAAAATTTAGAAAAACTACTGAAAATTCCTAGCCCTACAGGAAATACTGCGGAAGCTGTAGATTTTGTAGAAAAAATGTTTGAAGACTTAGGCATAAAGACAAGAAAAACAAATAAAGGTGCATTAATTGCTACAATTGAGGGGAAAAATACAGAAAAAGAAGTTACCCTTTCTGGCCATGTAGATACTTTAGGTGCCATGGTTAAAGAAATAAAAAGCAATGGAAAACTTAAAATCACCCAACTTGGTGGTTATGTATGGTCTACCATAGAAGGAGAACATGTAGTCATTAGGAATATGGAAGGAAAAACTTATACAGGAACTGTACTGACTAATAAAGCATCCTCCCATGTCCATGGAGATGAAACTAATACCCTAGAAAGAAATGCGGACAACATGGAAATTAGAATAGATGAAAGGGTTTCGTCTAAGGAGGATGTACTAGGACTTGGAATAAATGTGGGGGATTTTGTAAGTTTCGATCCTAGGACACAACTTACTGAATCTGGATTTATTAAGTCTAGACATTTAGATGATAAGGCAGGTGTTATATCTATTTTAGGTGCAGCAAAGTATTTAGTTGATAACAATATTAAACCAAATTATACATCAAATTTCTTCTTCTCTACCTATGAAGAAGTAGGTCATGGTGCAGCAGCCTCAATGCCGGAAAAAACTTTTGAACTTATAGCAATAGATATGGCAGCTCCTGGTGAAGGCCAAACATCTGATGAGTTTTCTGTCACTATATGTGCTAAAGATAGTTCAGGCCCTTATGACTATGAACTTAGAAAAAGACTAATCAATTTAGCTAAAGAAGAAAACCTAGACTATAAAATAGATATATATCCATTTTATGGGTCAGATGGATCTGCAGCGCTTAGGGCGGGATATGATTTTAAAGTAGGATTAATTGGGCCTGGTGTAGATGCCAGCCATAGCTTTGAAAGAACTCATATAGATGCAATAGATAATACTATAAAACTTTGTATAGCTTATTTAACTAAGTAATAGAAAAACTTAAAAAAGATAAATTGTGCAATCCTATTGCGACAATTTATCTTTTCCTATGTCTATTAATATTTTACTTAAAAGTATATTATCATGTCTTATATAGTTCTTTTTTACATCTATCAATGGAGCACCTATTAGATTTATATTTTTTGATTCCAATATTTCTTTTTGCCCCTCTTTCACTAATACAGGCTTGGAACCATCTTTTATATATTTATTTAATGTATCAGATGGTATATCTTCCGTATTTCCTATTACATAGTCTAAAAAATCTTCCCTACTATGCTTAAGTATTCCATTTACATGGTCTAACAAACTATATCTATCTGTTTCTCCTGGCTGGGTCATTACATTTGTTATATATATTTTAGGTGCTTTTGCTTTATATATTGTATCGACAATATCATTTACCAATAAATTTGGTATAACACTTGTATATAGGCTGCCTGGACCTAATACTATAATATCTGCATCTTTTATAGCATCAACTGATTCTTCCAAAGGATAAGATATCTTTGGCTCCATATATATATGATCTATTTTACTTTTATTTTTAATAGTATCATAGGGTATACGAGATTCACCATTTATAGTTTTCCCATTTTCCAGTACTGCACAGAGTTTTACATCTTCTAAAGTCATTGGGAGTACCTTACCCGTTATTGCTAGTACATTACTAGCCTCCCTTACAGCAGTCTCAAAACTTCCATATATTGAATTCATAGCGGCTAAAAAAATGTTCCCAAAGTTTTGTCCTGTTAATATTCCTTCTTTAAACCTATATTGTAATAGTTTCTCCATTGTAGGTTCTGTGTTAGCTAGGGCTAACAAACATGCACGTATATCTCCCGGTGGCAACATTCCTAAGTCTTCCCTTAACATTCCAGAACTTCCCCCATCATCAGCTACAGTAACTATGGCTGTAATGTTTGATGTAAATTGCTTAAGTCCTCTAAGAAGTATAGAAAGCCCTGTACCACCACCTATGACAACTACCTTTGGCTCAGATGAAAGATCTACTTCCCTTTTTATATTATACATTAATACAAACCCCTTTATTCAAACTTAGTATCTCTATGATCTACTGATACCCTATGATTGTTATTTTTTAATATTTTTCCAATTTCATTGGCAATGGCCACAGACCTATGTTGACCGCCAGTACAACCTATACCAACGATTAACTGCGTCTTTCCCTCTACTGTATAATGAGGAATTAAAAACTCTAGCATATCTATAGTCTTAGCTATAAATATATTTGTTTGGGGCCACTTCAATACATAATCTTTAACAGGTTCATCTTCCCCATTATATTCTTTTAATTCAGGAATATAATAAGGATTTGGTATGAATCTTACATCAAAAACCAAATCTCCATCTATAAGTGTTCCATGCTTAAATCCAAATGAAATAACAGATACAGAAATACTTCTTGGTTCTTTACCTACTAAAAGAATGTTAGATATTTCTTCCTTTAACATACCTAATGTTGTTGTAGAAGTATCTATTATATGATCAGCCCTACGCCTTATATCATATAGTAAAATCTTTTCTTCTTTTATTCCTTCTATTATACTTCCCTCTGGATTTAGGGGATGAGGACGTCTAAGTTCCTTATATCTTTTCACCAATATCTGGTCTTGTGCATCAAGAAAAAATATCCTATGGGTAATTCCCATATCGTTTAAACTTTGTAATCCTTTAAATAAATGATCAAAAAATTCTCCCGACCGAATATCTACTACTACAGCCACCTTATCAATTTCTTCCCTTGAATCCAGGCAAAGTTGAGCAAAGTTTGTAAGTAGGGCTGGTGGTAAATTATCCATACAATAATATCCCATATCTTCTAATACGTTCATGGCCTGGGATTTTCCTGCCCCGGACATTCCTGTAATCACTAAAAATTCCATAAATACCAGCTCCTTAAACTAATTCTATATTTTTTATTCTATCTAGGGGCAATTTTGCCTCTTGTGCTTTTTTTATTCCATTTTCAATATTCCCTACATCGCCTGGATAATGTGCATCACTATTGATTAAATAAATAACATCTTGATCTAATAATAATTTTATACTTTCCACAGAAAGTTGACTATGCTTTGCACTTATTTCCAAAGCTGTTTTATATTTATATGCTTCCTTGGCAAGTTCTACTATGTTTACTTCTGCTTTTGAACCTGGGTGTGAAATCATATCTATAGGATATTTTTCTAAAGCCTTAATATAGGCCTTAGTATTTAAGTCTCTTATTCTCTCCCTAGCTAAGCCTGTTAATTTAGATAAGTAATTATGTCCATATAAATACATCCCATCTTTGAAACTGTTGGGTGTCGCACCATAATGATACCCCATAATTAAAAAATCAATATACTTAAGAATTTTATCATCTATATCTAATCTACCATCCATACCTATTAAATTAGCTTCAACTCCAAGTAAAATCTTTAGTCCCTTAGATTGAAACTCTTCATTCAACATATTTATTTCTTCCCTCATAAGAGGAATATTTGCCCTTCTCACACCATATAGGTAGTGACCAGGCCCATGCTCTGAAATAACTATTTCCTTTAATCCCTTTTCTAAAGCTACCTCAGCATTTTCCCTAATTGTTCCACTTGCATGGGTGCCTACCTTCTTATATCCACTACTATATATGGTATGGGTATGATAATCTCCTAATATCTTTATCATTTAATCCTCTCCTAATAGCCTTATCTCCCGTTGAAGTTCTACCCCATATTTATCCATTACAATCTTCTGTATAACAGAAATCAAATGCAATACATCTTTACATGTTGCATTATCCCTGTTTATTATAAATCCACAATGTTTTTCTGATACCATAGCCCCACCATGTCTTAAGCCTCTAAGCCCGGAGTCATCAATCAACTTTCCTGCATAGTAACCTTCTGGCCTTTTAAAGGTACTCCCACCACTAGGGTATTCAAGGGGTTGCTTTGATGTTCTCTTATAAGTTAAATCATCAATAACTTCCTTTATACGGTCGTATTCTCCCTTTTCCAGCTTTAGTTCTATTCCAAGTACAATTAAGCCATCTTCCACAACTCTACTATTCCTATATCTAAAGTCCATTTCTTCATTAGTATATACTTTTACTTCATTGTTTCTATCTAAAACCCTAACCTTTTTAACCACATCTTTCATTTCTCCACCATAGGCTCCTGCATTCATAGTAATAGCTCCGCCTATAGTTCCTGGGATTCCTGATGCAAATTCAAAGTTTTTCAAACCATGCTTTAGGGCAAGATTACTTACAGTGGATAAAAGAGCACCAGCTTCACAGCCCATAGTCGTATCTTTTACTTTTATATTGCTAAATTCTTTTGCAAGCTTAACAAGAACTCCCCTTATACCTCCATCTTTTACAAGCAGGTTGCTACCATTTCCCATAATTAAAAAATCTATATTGTTTTCTCTTAAAAACCTTATACAATCAATAATTTCTTCTTCATTTGTAGGAATTATCATTACATCTACTGGACCACCTATTTTAAATGTAGTGTGGTTTTTCATCTCTTCATTATATAAAATTTTCCCAAAGGATTTATTTTCAAATATCTTTTTAATTTCAATGATTTCCAAGCAAAACCACTCCCTATTTAGTCTATTATTTTAATATTGTATCAAATTCTGTAGATTATTACTAATCTATTTTACCCATATCCTTTATCTAGTTAAACTTCTTATATTATCAACAGGTTGGTTTTCAACTATTTTTCTTATTGGAAGATAATAAGTGATTACAGTCCATATTAAGAAAATAATACAAGTAGCTAGATGAAGTTTCCATGGATACAGCCACAGTTTGTTTTTTAATATACTTAGAAACTTACTTTGTAGAAATAAACTTATACTACCTACTTCTATAATTGTAGTTATTATTAACACTAAGGCTATAAAAATATGTCCTATTATTATAGAAATCAGTCCATATTTAATACCTGTAGCAAGGTATAGCTTTTTAAACCCATCTCCCTCTACGCCCAAAGCCTGTAGGCTTCCAATTCTTTCCCTTTCCTGTTCTATATTAGATAAAGAAGTGTTGTATTGTATTAACAAGGTTATTAAGCCTATGGATATTCCCAGTACTCCAATTATTATAGATGTTGTAAGAGACTTGTCTTTTAAAGCACTATTACTATCTGCTAAAACTACCACAGATGTTTTTGCTTCTTTTGCAATTCTTTGTATTTCTATGAAATCCTTTATTTCATCAAAATTGTTATTAGTATATATGGTAACCAATGTATTTGCATATCTAGTAGGATAATAAGTAGCTATTAAAGATTCTAAATCTTCCCTTGTTCCTAATCCTGTACCCCAATTCCATCTAGAATTTGGATACATTTTATTAATAAGTTTATATGATCCTATAATAAGTGGATTTTCTATAGTATTAGAAAAGGGCCAGATAGCTTTATTAGGAAAGTAATTAATGATTGCCCCTACTTTTGTATCAATAAATCTTACATCATTAATCCTAATATTATTCCGAATATCCTCTGTTGGCACGGTTAAATGGATTTTCTCCCCTATATTTAAATACTTGTTAATATTATAGTATTCCTTATCCCGGAAATCATAACTTAAATCATAGACATTACTTTCAGATAATAGGACTGACATTCTATTCTTTATATTAGTATTGTCAAATATAGCTCCGTCTATTTCCACCTGATTTCCTTGATACTTCCTATAGATTGGCATTAAAACTATTACTTCATCACCATTTTCAAAGGATTTAATATCTATTTGGCCTTGGCTTATAGAGTTTACAAGTTTATTATATTCTAAGCTTCCTTCCCCTACAGCATAAGTACTGACTTTAAAGCCCTCGGAAACTAAATGCCTAGTCTTATCTGTTAAATTTACATAATTATCTTGTAGACCAAATACCTCCTCCTTAAAATGTGGTGTCAATAAGTCTTTATAAGAATTGATTATTGGATTGTTTTCCATCCCCTCATACCAAAGATATGCCCCCTCACCAAACTTATATCCATAGGCATTTTCTATGCCTTTTACTTGTCTAATCTTATTTACTAAATCATTAGTCTCTGGAGCCCTCATACCATAATTTATATTGAGTTGATAGTCTGGCTTATTAGGGCCTATTACCATATCTATATATTCTCCAAAAGATAAAAATCCAGAAAAAATCGTTGCAAGTAAAACAACTATAGTAATTGTATACAGACTTACAGTTAATATATTTTTACCCCGCCTATATTTATTATGCCTATTAGATATTTGTGAGAAACTTTGTTTTTTTATTTCAGGATCCTCTTGCGACCCTATAATTTCCCTAGTTGATCTTTTCTTACGCTTTGGAGCTTCTGATATATCTCCTCTCAAGGGAACCCTCATAGACTTTATCATAGGTATCATCATACCTACAAACACAGATATTATAGCCGCTAATATTCCTAAAGTTACTAATTTTATATCTAAATAAAAGATGGTTTGACTGCCCCTATAGTTATTCATTATGAATATAATTAATTTTACCCCTATTAATCCTACAATTATACTTAATGGAACTATAGCTACCAATAAAAATAAAATTTCCCATAGTAATATTTTTCTTACTTGCTTATTAGTTCCACCTATTGCCTTTAGTAGAGCTAATTTTCTTGTCCTTCTCTTCATTTGAGTTAAATATATTTGAAAGACTGAGAAAATAGTCCCTATAAATATAAATGCTAATATTCCATAGGTCAATACATTGTCTGTTGAACCACCGCTACTAGGATATGAATATGTATTTCTCTTTAAATTTTCAAAGCTATCTTTGTTTTCATTATAAAATTCCTGTGATGAATGCTCTCCTACAATAAAAAAGTTTTTAGATGGTTTATAGAGTTCTACTGCTGCTTTTTCTGTTTTATAGATTCCGCCTTCTATAAAATTTTCCGCCGCTTTTTCTGTTATAAAGGCATTGGCCACAGGATAATTCTCTATATCCCACCTATCAGAATATGTATTAATTATTCCAGATACTGTCATTTCCCTTGTTAAAATTACTCTTTCTTTACTCTTTACACCTACCTCTTCTATGTCCTTTATAAGGTTTTCTACATCCCCATCCATAGACCAAAGCATATAATCTTTTATTACATCCACCCTAGTTCCATCAAAAAATTCCATATCTGGGGTGTTTCTCCCATATATATCTATCTCATTCCAATAATCATTATATAGTTCATAAAAGTGAAGATCTTCAATTTCTTCAAAATCCATACGTCTAAAAGTTTCATAATAAGGATCTAAAGGGTTAATTGATGCTGCCTTAGCCATATCTCTAAGCTCTGGTCCTAAAGATAAAAATATATCTTCCCAAATTTCCTCATCACCCAGTTCTATTAATGTAATATCAATAGCAACTGAAATCTTATCTCCCACCTTTACCTCTTCATGAAAATTACCTAATTGATTTAATTCTATTGCTATTTCATTTTCATTGTCTGGTAGTCTACCTGATTGGAATTGAAAATTCCCCATTGACTTTAGTTGGTCATCTATACTGCCTACTAAGCCTAATCTATTAGACCTTCCTACTATTCTTGATTGACCTATCTTTTCAACATTGTCTAGTTTCTTAAGTCTTTGTCCAACCTCTTCATTACCATTGAAATAAGCATTTTCCCATTGACCAAAGGCTTGTTTTCGTTGTTCAATTTTTGTTTGTTCAGAACTTCCATGAAATACTATAGCCGTGACTACAAAAACAAAGGATAAAAAAATCACCGTTGCCAATAAGAAAGTATCCCTTTTCCTTCCCTTCATACCTGAAAAAGCAATTCTTTTCATCACAAATAATTCATCCTCCTTATAAGGTTAATGCTAGCATGATGTTATTAATATCATACTAGCATAGGTTTAATTCATTATCAATTTCTCCGCTAATCCCTAATAACTGCTTGAATACATTCATCCTTATTAAAATCTTCATTAGGTGTTGGATCTACTTGTATATGGGGAATTGTTTTTGTTTCCATGTTTATAGTTCCATCTGCATTGATTCCCATCTCCCTACTATATGTGACTACAAATTTAGATTGTAAGAGATAAGTTATTGGGACTTCCTCAAAGACCCTATCCCCACCAGTAGTTCCACCAACTAATGTAGCAAAACCTGCATCCTTAGCAAAAGAAGCAAAGGCTTCCGAGGCAGAGAACACATTTTCATCTACTAATAAATATATTTTACCACTAAAGTTTATATTATCTAATGGGTCTAAGCTGCCTTCCCAAGGATTTATACGAATAGAATTATTTTTAAAATAGGTGAAATCTTCCCCTATTTCTTCTGGTAATCCTTTTAGTATTTCTTCATCTAGTAAATCAATAGTTGTTACCCCATCAACCTTATAAGTATCATTGCCACGCCTATGTCCGTTCTTAAAAAAAGTATAATATTTCATATTTAAAGGTTGGTCTATTAATAACTGTACTAAATCTTCCCAGTATTTATTATTACCACCTGTATTTCCTCTTATATCGATGATTAATTTACCATAATCCTCTACATCCTTTAGAAAATCTTTTATTTCAACATAATCCTCTGCTGCCTTTTCATGAAATGCCATTGATTTGATTTTCATATATGCAAGTTGGTCTTGTTCCAAGATTTTAGTAATCAAATTATCTTTGTCATATAGTTCAACATGGTCTAAGCCCTGATCCATATTATATCTATAGAGTATAAAAGGACTAGTTATAGCTTCGTACCTATATAGTTGTCTGAAATCATTGTAACGAGCATATTTTTCATAATAATGCATATAAGTCTTTTTAAAATCTTCACCACTTAATATTTTCACATGACCGTTATTCAAATCGCCTAGTATTCTTTCCATAGCAACAAAAAATTCTGCATCATTTTTTGTATTTCTAATTAATCTTTTGTATTGCTTTTTGTTTTCTAACCAATCTACCCCGTGTAATCGTTTATTTACCTTAAAAAAAGGATAATTTTCTTCTAAAAGATCATACAAATTATCAAAGTCTTGAATTTTTAACTTAGTTTCAACTTTGGCTTCTATTATACCATAATGGGATGCATCCTCTGCTATCACTTGAAATTCAGCCCTATTATTATAAATTCTTTCTATTATAAATATTGATAATAATATTATAACCACAGTGGCTATAATTCTTCTTATTCGTCTTTGGCTCAAATTAACCCTCCTTTTTATAACCAGGTTAAGAAACAGTTAATATGTAATAATTTTCATATTATATATCATAAGTTTATAAAAAAGGCTATCCTAATAAAAGGATAACCTTTCTTATTTATGTTAATTATTATTTTTGTTAGCTATTATTCTGCTAACTTTTTATATTGTTGGTATCTTGTATTAGCATCTTTTTCTGCCGCTTTGAATAATTCATCTGCTACTTCTGGGAATGTCTTCCTAAGTGAAGTATATCTAACCTCAGATTCGATAAAGTCCATAAATGGTTCAGTTGGTTCTTTTGAGTCAAGAACAAATGGATTCTTGCCTTCGTCTTTAAGTCTTGGGTCAAATCTATATAGATGCCAATATCCTGTATCTACTGCCTTTTTCTCTTGTCTTATAGTGGTCCCCATACCTGATCTTATTCCATGGTTTATACATGGTGCATAAGCTATAATTAGGGATGGTCCATCATATGATTCTGCTTCTTTTAATGCTCTAGTAAGCTGATTCATATTGGCTCCCATGGCTACTTGAGCTACATAAACATATCCATAAGATGTCATCATAAGTCCTAAGTTTTTCTTAGTTACCCTTTTACCTGCTGCTGCAAATTTAGCTACTGCTGCTGTAGGTGTTGCCTTAGATGATTGCCCTCCAGTATTTGAATATACTTCCGTATCAAACACTAATATATTAACATCATCACCTGAAGCTAATACATGATCAAGTCCACCAAATCCTATATCATAAGCCCAACCGTCTCCACCAAATATCCACATGGACCTCTTGATTAGATAGTCCTTAAGCTCTTGAATTTCTTCCAGGATTTCTTTTCCTCTTTCATCTTTTATATCCTTGTTTAATCTAGGTAAAATCATACCTGTTGCAGCTTTTGAGGCTTTAGCATCATTTTTACCTTCTAACCAATCGTTAAAGTATCCAGTTAATTCTTCATCTAGATTTAACTTTACGAATTCTTTCATTAATATATCTAATTTGTCTCTCATCTGCTTAACAGCTATAAACATACCATATCCATATTCTGCATTATCTTCAAATAATGAATTTGC
This sequence comes from uncultured Tissierellaceae bacterium, assembly GCA_964637035.1. GTDB lineage: Bacteria > Bacillota > Clostridia > Tissierellales > Tissierellaceae > CAZMMV01. The sequence continues at coordinate 4,884 of CAZWTU010000002.1, read as the reverse complement.
CCAGGAAGGTCCTTTGCCTTCTTTGTTTGTACAATATGGCATAGATGGTGCTGAAGCACCCCAAATTGATGTACAGCCTGTAGCATTTGCTATCATCATTCTATCTCCAAATAGTTGGGTAACAAGTTTTGCATATGGAGTTTCTCCACAACCAGCACATGCTCCTGAGAATTGAAGTAATGGTTCTTGGAATTGACTTCCCTTAATGCTAAATTCATTCATTAAGTCAGTTTTAGGTTCTACTGTCATAGCAAATTCCCAATTCTTTGATTCAACTTCAAGTTCTTCTTCAAATGGTGTCATAACTAAAGCTTTATTCTTAGCTGGACATATATCAGCACAGTTACCGCAACCTGTACAGTCTAATGGACTGATTTGAATACGGAATTCTACTTCTTCAAAGCCTTTTCCTGTAGCTTTAATTGTTTCAAAACTTTCCGGTGCATTTCCTTTTTCCTCTTCATTTACTAAGAAAGGTCTAATAACTGCATGAGGACAAACAAAGGCACATTGATTACACTGTATACAATTTTCCTCTATCCAATGTGGTACTTCTACTGCAATTCCTCTTTTTTCATATGCTGCAGTTCCATGTGGGAAAGAACCATCTTCTCTACCTACAAAAGTACTTACAGGTAGGTTGTCTCCTTCTTGTCTAACCATTGGGTCTAGTATTTCCTTAATAAAATCTGGTACTCCTTTTTTATCTTCTATATCTGCTGTAGCATTTTTCCAGTCTTCTGGAATCTCTATTTTTACTAAGTTATTTATTCCTTTATCTAATGCTTCATAGTTCATATTTACTATGTCTTCACCTTGAATTCCATAGGCTTCTACTATTGATCTTTTTAGATGATCAATTGCCTCATCTAAAGGAAGTACTTCTGATAATTTAAAGAATGCTGCTTGCATTATCATATTTATTCTTCCACCTAAACCAATATCCATAGCTAATTTAGTAGCATTTATTGTATGAAAATTAATATTGTGTTCAGCAATGTATTTTTTCATTTTCCCAGGAAGATTAGCCTCAAGTTCTTCTCTATTCCAAGTACAGTTTAATAGGAATGATCCTCCATCCTTTAATCCTTTTAATAAATCATACTGATATACATAGGATTGCTTTGAACAAGAAATAAAGTCAGCATCTGATATTAAATAAGTTGATTTTATTGGTTGATCACCAAATCTCAAGTGAGAAATAGTAACCCCACCAGACTTTTTACTGTCATAGGAAAAATATCCTTGAGCATACATATCAGTATCGTCACCAATTATTTTAATCGCACTTTTATTTGCTCCAACTGTTCCGTCAGAACCGAATCCCCAGAACTTACATTTAATTGTTCCCTCTGGTTCAGTTTTTATTTCTTCTTTTATTTCTAAAGATAAATTTGTTACATCGTCATTTATTCCAATAGTAAATCTATCTCTTGGTTTATCTGCATCTAGGTTATCAAATACTGTTTTTATTTGTGATGGTGTTGTGTCTTTTGAACCAAGTCCATATCTGCCACCAACTATTACTGGCCTTATATCTGAATCATAAAATATATTTTTAACATCTAAGTGTAGTGGTTCAGCAACTGCACCTTTTTCCTTAGTTCTGTCTAATACTGCAATTTTCTTTACGCTCTTAGGTAGTACATTAAAGAAATGCTCTGGAGAGAAAGGTCTATATAAGTGAACCTTTATAAGTCCTACTTTTTCTCCCTTTTCCATTAAGTAGTCAATAGTTTCTTCTATAGTTTCTGTAACAGAACCCATAGCAACTATTATTTTTTCAGCTTCTGGATGACCATAATAATTAAATGGCTTGTAGTCTCTTCCAGTTATTTTACTGATTTCAGCCATATATTCTTCTACTATTCCAACTATATTATCATAGTATGGATTAGCCGCTTCTAAAGCTTGGAAATAAATATCTGGGTTTTGTGCTGTTCCCTTTGTATAGGGTTTGTTAGGATTTAATGCCCTTTGCCTAAAGTCATTTAATGCGTCATAATCAACTAATTCTTCTAAATCATTATAATCCATTACTTCAACTTTTTGAATTTCATGACTTGTTCTAAATCCATCGAAAAAGTGTAAGAACGGTACTTTACCTTTTATAGCAGATAAATGTGCTACCCCTGCTAAGTCCATTACTTCTTGAACACTACTTGAAGCTAGTAATGCAAATCCTGTTTGTCTTGTTGCCATAACGTCTTGATGATCACCAAATATACTTAGGGCATGGCCTGCTATAGCCCTAGCTGTAACATGAAATACTGCAGGTAAAAGTTCCCCAGCCATTTTATACATATTTGGAACCATAAGTAATAATCCCTGTGAAGCAGTAAATGTAGTGGTTAAAGCTCCAGCTGATAGTGAACCGTGTACAGCACCTGCCGCACCTGCCTCAGATTGCATTTCACTAACTAACACTTCTTGATTAAATATGTTTTTTCTTTCATTGGCAGACCATTCGTCTACTAATTCTGCCATTGTTGATGATGGTGTAATAGGATAGATTGCAGCTACATCAGTAAAAGCATAGGCCACATGTGATGCAGCCGTATTTCCATCCATGGTCTTCATTGTTTTTCCCATTGTAAACCTCCTTAATTTAAAATATCTATTCAGATAAAGCAAGGATTGTATAATATTTAACACTCCTGTCCTTACTTTTGAATATTTATTGTTTGTTGTTATTTGTCACAACATAAGTATATGAAATAAAAAGCTTAATGTCAATCTTTGTAATAAGAAAACTAAAAAGAGTTTATTGTATTAATAAACTCTTTTTGGAATAATCATACAAGCTATTATATAGGCTAACAAACCACCAAAGCCAGCAGTAAAAATAGCAAATAATACCCAAACAAGCCTAACTAGTGTAGTATCTATCTCAAAATACTCTCCTATGCCACCACAAACACCACATAATTTTTTATCTGTTTCTGATAAATATAATTTTTTCATTGTTTTTCCCCCTTTTCTTTATGAAAATGATTATATAATTCGCCTGCAACTAATTTATTCATACCCTTTACTTTAACAAGCTCTTCTATTGAAGCAGTTTTAATTTTATTTATACTACCAAAATGTTTTAATAATTCCATCTTCCTTTTTTCCCCAATACCCTTTATATCATCTAATTGGGATTTAAACATTTTCTTACTTCTAAGAGATCTATGATATGATATTGCAAATCTATGGGCTTCATCTTGTATTTTATAAATAAGCCTAAAACCTAGAGAATCTGTATCTAGCTTTATTTCCTTATTATTGTATATAATTCCCCTAGTATTGTGAAATTCATCCTTTACAAGCCCACATACAGGAATATTGATATTCAAATCATACAACACCCTTAGGGCTACATTAACTTGCCCCTTGCCCCCATCCATCATTATTAAATCGGGAAAATTGGAAAATCCCTTTACTTTAATTTTATTATCCCTTAGCATTTCTCTTTCTTCTATGCCTCTAGTAAATCTTCTAGTCAAAATTTCTTCCATACTTGCATAATCATCTGGAGTAGTTACACTTCTAATTTTAAATCTTCTATAGTCGGATTTTTTTGCCTCTCCCTTTTCAAATACTACCATAGAACCAACAGACTCAACCCCACTTATATTAGAAATATCAAAGGCTTCTATTCTATTTAAATTATCTTCAATAGATAATGCTTTTTGTATTTCCTCTAAGGATTTTTGATTATGCCTTGCTTTTTTTATAAACTTATCCCCATGTTGATTCAACATATCAAAAGCGTTCTTTTTTACCATTTTAACTAATTTTAATTTATCTCCACGTTTTGGTATTAGGATATTTACCTTTTGATTTTTCTTTTCACTTAGCCATTTGGATATGGTGTCTATGTCATTTATATCTTCTTCTATAATAATCTCCCTAGGAATATAGGCTGACCCTATATAGAATTGTTTTATAAAAGAACTTATTATTTCCATTTTATCTTCTTCAAATGTATCCTCTATCATAAAATGTTCTCTTCCCAATATTTTTCCACTTCTAATAAAAAAAACTTGAACACATACCTCTTCTATTCCCCTAGCCATACCAATTACATCTTGATCTAGGCTATTGGTTGATATTATTTTTTGTTTTTCATGCAGGACATTTAAGGAGCTAATTTGATCCCTATATTTTGCTGCCAGTTCAAATTCTAAGCCTTGAGAAGCTTTTTCCATCTTGTCTTCCATTATATCAATTAGTTCATCCTTTTTACCAGACAAAAATAATAAAACTTCATCTACCATTTTCATATACATGGCCTTATCCACATTTCCTTGGCAGGGTCCTAAGCACTTACCTATATAATAGTTCAAGCATGGTCTTGACTTTCCTATGACTCTATCCAAATTTCTGTTGCAAGTCCTTAGGGGATATATCTCCCTTATTATATCAATGGCATCATTTACTGCATAAACACTTGGATAGGGTCCAAAATACTTGGCTCCATCCTTTATAACTTCCCTAGTCTTCATGACTCTTGGATATGATTCATTTACTGTTACCTTTATATAAGGATATTGTTTGTCATCCCTTAATAATATATTATATTTTGGCCTGTGTTTTTTTATAAGATTAGCTTCTAAAATTAATGCTTCAATTTCATTATCCACTATAATATATTCAAAATCATAAATATTTCTTATCATAGCATTGACCTTAGGAGGATTGTTTTTCCCAGATTGAAAGTATTGTCTGACCCTATTCTTTAAGGATATAGCTTTTCCCACATAAATAATCTCCCCACTTTTATCCTTCATTATATATGCGCCTGGTTCATCAGGTAGTTTTTTTAATTTGTCTTCTAGTTCTATCATTTTATCATCCTTTAATCCTTATTTCTCTCCCATATATATTATATCAGAT
>CAZWTU010000001.1:4768-167733 GCA_964637035.1 uncultured Tissierellaceae bacterium | reverse complement strand
TAATTACTGGTAGAGGTGGAGGTTCTATTGAAGAACTGTTTGCCTTTAATGATGAAGAAGTGGCTAGGACAATACATAATTTAAAAACACCTATTATTTCAGCTGTAGGCCATGAAACTGATTTTACTATTGCTGATTTTGTATCTGATCTTAGGGCACCTACGCCTTCTGCCGCAGCGGAGCTAGCCGTACCAGAAATAAGAAATTTGCTTCAAGATATGGATGACAAATATAACAAGTTAGTTAAAAATGTTTTTAGTCAAATAAATGGATATAAAATAGAATTAAAACATTTAGATAGTAAAATTAAGTATTTTAATCCAATTAACAATTTAAAGAATAAAAAACGAGAGTTGGATACTATTTTTAAAGATTTAAATTACCTAAAAGATAAGATAATTGAAAGTAAAAAGATGGATTTAATAAGTATAAAAGGGAAGTTAGATTTGTTAGACCCAATTTTAGGATTAAAGCAGGGATACGGTATTTTAATAGATCAAGATAATAAATTGGTAAAATCTATATCTGAATTAACATTGAATGACAGGATAAATATATTTATGAGGGATGGAAAATTAGAGGCAACAATTAATAACATAGAAACGGGGGATATTGTAGATGGATAGTATAGATTTAACATATGAGGAAGCCCTTGATAAACTTAACGAAATATTAAAAGTATTAGAGAAGGATAAGTGTAGTTTAGATGAATCCCTTGATAATTTTAAAAAGGGGATTAAACTATATAATTATTGCAATAATTTATTGTGTAAAGTAGAAGGCGAAGTGACACTTTTATTAAAGGATGATTTTGAAAAAATAGTGGAAATTGAATTTCCTATGGGGGATGGCAATGAGTTTTTATAAAGAGTTAAAAGATTTTAAAGAAATTATTGATTTAGAATTTAAAAATATTTTATTATCAGAGGAATCAGAGGACTTGTATCAAAAGAGAATTTTTCAAGCTTTAGATTATAGTGCTTTTACTGGTGGGAAAAGACTTAGACCTATTATGGCTTTAAAGAGTTGTGAAATGTTTAATTCCGATTACAGTTCTGCTATGCCATATGCCTTAGCTATTGAGATGATACATACTTATTCACTTATTCATGATGATTTACCTGCAATGGATAATGATGATTTTAGAAGGGGGAAACCTACTAATCACAAGGTATTTGGTGAGGCTATGGCTATTTTAGCAGGGGATGGATTCCTTAACCTGGCCTTTGAATTAGTTTTAGACTTTATTTTAGATAATGCTAAAAACACATTGGAATACAAAAAATATATAAGAGCACTAAAAGAAATAAGTAATTATTCTGGTGTCAATGGTATGATTGGTGGCCAGGTTATAGATTTATTAGCAAGTCATGATACTATGACTGGTGATAAACTAGTTTTTATGTATAAAACAAAAACTGCAGCCCTAATACAATCAGCCCTAGTCTCCGGTGCTATAGTAGGCAATGCAAATGATTCAGAAATAGAAATAATGAGAAAGTTTGGATCTAATTTGGGAATGGCCTACCAAATTAGAGATGATATATTAGATTTTGAAGAAGATAATATTATAGACAAGCTGACTTATTTAACTTTTTACGATATAGACAAATCCAAGGCTAAGGTAGAAGAGTATAGTGAAAATGCTATTAAGATTTTGAGTGAATTAAAAGATAAAAATATTGATTTTTTTCTTAAGTTAACACAAGAATTGATAATGCGTCGTAAATAATGTTTTTATTGAATTTATATGGTTTTTATGGTATACTTATTTTAAATCTAGTGGTACAGTATTCTAGTCAGCACAACTATTCTTGAGGACGGGGCTAAAAATCCGTCGAAGGGCATATCGATGAAGTTCCTTGTTTTGGCTCGCGACGCCCAGTCGAGGGTCATTGCTGGGAGTAAGAAGGACGGGGCGATCTGCAATGGCATGCAGGCGTTGACCCTACTTTCGTGGAGACATAATATTTATATTATGATAAACCTGCTATTATAAAAATAGAATTAGCAGAGTAGCCTGCCTTGAGTGAAATTTGGCGGATGACATTAATCTATTTACTTTTATGGGGCCCATAAAAATAAATATTGTTGTCGAAATCTTTTTTGCGAAAGAGGCTAAGGAATAGAATGGCTGTAGAGGAAAACTCCTAGACTGTTCTTAGAAGTAACTTGGGGATTACAGTGCGGACTCAGTGGCAATCCAGTTCTATCTTTGGTGACAGGATAGTGATAGAGTGAAAGGGAAACCGCTGTTATGGCGACAGACAGTTTCTATCAGGGAAATCCTGCTGGACCTAAAGCCGTAAGATTTACTCAAATTACTACCACTTATTGCTGATAGCTACTAGCTATCAGCTTTTTTGCAATTATAAGTAAATTATAAAGATTAATATATTATTGGAGGTTAGTAATAAATGGCTAAGAAGAAGGTCAATGGTAGCCTAAAGAAATATAATTTTAAATGGGTTTTTTTTATAAGTATATGGACTTTTATTTTTGCAGTAGTATTTTCTATAATCACTGAAAGTCTTGTGGCAAATATAGATATTCTAATGGCATTTATAGTGCTTATTTTTGTTATAGTAATTGGAATTAGTTTTGATATAATAGGTATAGCAGTTACAGCTGCAGAGGAAAGACCTTTTCACTCTATGGCAGCTAATAAGATTAAAGAAGCAAGGCATGCAATAAAATTAGTTAGAAATGCAAGCCAGGTATCAAACTTTTGTAATGATGTTATAGGGGATATTTGTGGAATTATATCTGGTGGAGTTGGGACCACAATTGTGTTCAAGTTAATTGACAAATATTCATTATTAAATGGAGCCGTACTTACAATTATACTTACATCATTAATAGCATCATTTACTGTAGGAGGCAAAGCATTTGGAAAAGCAATAGCCTTATTACATAGTGAAAAAATTATTTATAAGATTGCTGTTATTTTGAACTTTATGGAAGTAAACTTTAGAATAAAAATTTTAAAAGATGGGAAAAAAAATAAAAAGTAATACAATATGGAGAGTTGATCTATGAAAAAGAGAGCAGATGTTATTTTGTTTGAAAAAGGCTTAGTTGAATCAAGGGAAAAGGGTAAAAGAGTTATAATGGAGGGTATTGTTTTTGTGGGTACAGAGAGGATTGAAAAACCAGGCCAAAAATTAGATGAGGATGCTGAGATTAGAATAAAAGTAAATCCAAATATTTATGTTAGTCGTGGTGGCCTAAAACTTGAAAAATCTATTGAGCTTTTTAAGCTGGACCTTAAGGACAAGGTTTCTATGGACATAGGTGCGTCTACTGGAGGCTTTACGGATTGTATGCTTAAAAATGGAGCATCAAAGGTTTTTGCTATTGATGTAGGATATGGCCAATTAGATTGGAAACTCCGTAATGATAAGAGGGTTGTTGTAATGGAGAGAACCAATATTAGGCATGTTGAAAGTGATGAAATAGGAGAGCCCATTGATTTTATTTCCATAGATGTGTCTTTTATTTCTCTAAAATTGGTTCTACCTGTAGCCAAAAAACTTTTAAGGGACAATGGGGAAATCATAGCCTTAGTAAAACCTCAATTTGAAGCTGGCAGGGAAAATGTTGGTAAAAGAGGGATTGTAAGGGATAAAAAAATACATTATAAAGTAATAAAAGATACTATAAATTATTGTGTAGAAAACAAATTAAGTCCTTATGGCTTAACTTATTCACCTATTACAGGAGCTACTGGGAATATTGAATTTTTAATTTATTTAAAAAATAATCTTGACAATTCTATAGACGATAAAGAAATTATGGAGATCATAGAGAAAGCACACAAAAATCTTAGTTAAATATACTTAATGGAGGTTTTCATATGTTAGTAGAGATAAATATAAAAAACTTTGCTATAATCGATGATGTCAATGTAAACTTTACTAAAGGTTTAAACATTATTACTGGAGAAACAGGGTCTGGGAAATCTATTTTAGTTGATGGTATTGGTATAATATTAGGGTCTAGATCCAGTAAGGATTTAATTCAATCTGGACATGATAAAGCTGTGCTTCAAGGAGTCTTTTATTTGGAAGATCCTACAGAAATCCTAGGATTATTAAATGAATATAATATCAGTTTAGACCGGGATAATATTTTGATAATAAGTAAGGAAATCAATTTAGAAGGCCCTAGTATTTCTAAGGTAAATGGTAGGAGTATAAACCTATCTATGTTAAAAAATATAACCAACAAGCTTGTAGATATATACGGACAGCATGAACATCAATCCTTATTGGATTCATCAAAACATTTATCTCTAGTAGATTCCTTTGGAGATGAAGAATTACATAGGTTAAAGTCAATAATTAAAACTAAATATGAAGAACTTTCAATTCAAAAGAAAAAGCTAAATGACCTATCTATGGATACTAGCAAAAGAGATAGGGAAATAGATGTGTTAAAATTTCAAATAGAAGAAATAAGTGAATCTAGACTTAGTAACAGGGATGAAGATGAGTTGATAAAGGAATATAATAGGGTAAATAATTCAACTACTATATCTAACTCTTTAGAGGAAGCTATTATTTATCTGGATAATGATAGTGTTCAAAATCCAAGTGCCATAGATTTAATAAACAAGGCCATGGTCAACTTGAAAAACATTAGTAAATATGATGATAATTTCCAGACTATAAATTCAAGATTGAACAGCCTGCAATTTGAATTTGAAGATATTAATAGGGACTTAAGAGACTATTTAGAAGGTATAGAATTAGACAATGAACGTCTAAATTATTTAACCAATAGGATTGATTTAGTAAATAAATTAAAACGTAAATATGGGAATACTATAGAAGAAATCCTTGAATTTCAAAATAAAGCTGAGGAAAGATTAGACTTGTTAACTGATTATGAAAATAAGGTAAGGAAGATAAATGATGAAATAGTAAGAATAGAAAGTGATCTAAATATATCAAGTAATGACTTATCTTTAAAAAGAAAGAAAATATCTGAAGTTATAGAGGATGAAATAAGAAAAGAACTAAAAGAATTAAATATGCTTCAAGTTGATTTTAAAATAGACTTTAAACAAGCAAATGAATATACAATCACAGGTTATGATAAAATTGAATTTTTAATATCTACTAACCCAGGGGAAAGATTAAAGCCATTGTCTAAAATTGTTTCTGGGGGGGAAATGTCTAGAATTATGCTAGCTTTTAAAAATATATTAGCTTTTTTTGATAAGATTCCTACAATGATATTTGATGAAATTGATACGGGAATTTCAGGTAGAACTGGTCAAATAGTAGGGGAGAAAATATTGAAAATATCAAAGGACCACCAAGTTATTTGCATTTCTCACCTGCCCCAACTTGCGGCTTTAGCTGATAGCCATTATGTTATTGAAAAAACCATAAGCAAGGGAAAAACTACTACTAATATACATAAATTAACTGAAGAACAAAGGGTTGAAGAAATGGCAAGATTGATTGGAGGGGTTGATCTAACAGAGACAACTATAAGCCATGCTAAGGAAATGATAGAAATGTCTAAAAACATAAAAAATTACTGATTTTAAAATAAATAAAAAATAAAATTTTTTATACCTTGGAAATTCAAGAATATCTTGTCATTTTAAATAAGTTTTATATAGAATAATAAGTATAAAAAGTGGCTAAATTAAGTATGAAAACTAATTAGGAGGTGAATATTTTAAGACCAACTAGGAGAGTGATTATACTTGGATAAATTAAAATTTAGTCACAAGGTTTTAATCGCAACTTTAATAATTATATTATTAAGTTTTAGCATTCAATCTAATAAAATTTTATTTTATCCTTCAAGTATCAATATTGTTAAGGGAGAAAATAAAAACCTGAATGTTGCATTTCCCTTTTTTTTAGATATAAATCAAGAGAAAGAAAATGTAGTAGAAGCTTCATTAAATGGTCCTGATTCAAAAGGATTTAAAAAGTCTTATGATTTAAATGGTGTTATTCCAGGAAATACTGAAATACAACTAAAACTTTTAGGTTTTATACCAGTTAAAAATTACAACATAAATGTAGTTGATAGACCTATGTTGATACCTGGTGGCAACGCTATTGGAGTTAGATTAAATACTAAGGGTGTATTAATAGTTGCAGTTACAGATGTAATAGGAGCAGATGGTAAAAGAACAAGTCCTGCTAAAACCGCAGGACTAAAAGTTGGAGATAGTATTTTAAAAATAAATGAAATAGAAATTAAGGATGCTGAACATGTTGTTGAAATCCTAAATGAAGTAAAGTCTTCCAAGATAAAGATCCTAATTCAAAGAAATAAAGGAGAATTTGTTACAGAGACTGTTCCTATTCAAAGTATACAGGATAACTGTTATAGGCTAGGAATATGGGTTAGAGATAAAACCTCTGGCATAGGTACTCTAACTTATTTAGATTATAACAATGATTCCTTTGGAGCTTTAGGACACGGAATAGTAGATTTAGACACAGGAGATTTATTACCAGTTGATAATGGTAAGATAATGAATGCTAACATATCAAAGATTGAACAAGGTAAAAAGGGTCTTCCTGGTGAAATTAGAGGAGTATTTTATGAGACAGACAATGTAATAGGTAATATAGATAAAAATTGTGATTTTGGCATATATGGAAATATAAATGAGAATTATTTAAGGGACAATTTAAATCAACCTGTTCCAATTGGATTTAAGGAAGAAATAAAAGAAGGAAAGGCATATATTTTATCTACCTTAGAAGGAGATAAGATAGATAAATTTGAAGTTGAGATAACAAAATTAGAATCACAATCATCAGCAAAACAAAAAAGCATGATATTAAAGGTTACTGATGAAAAGTTATTAAATAAAACTGGTGGGATAGTTCAAGGAATGAGCGGTAGCCCTATTATTCAAGATGATAAATTGATTGGTGCTATTACTCATGTTTTTGTAAACGATCCAACCAAGGGTTATGGTCTATATATAGAATGGATGTTGCAGCAAAAAGATAAGCCTTAGGCTTATCTTTTTGTTGTAATTTTTACTATTTTTAAATAAAAGAAGGAGTTTTCGTTTATTTGTCGAATATTATAAATATAGTAATTATTAAATTTATTACAACAGGGGGAAAAGTATGAAAAAAACCAGATTGGTAATTGCAGATGATAACAGGGAATTTAGTAAGATACTCTTTGAGTACATCTCATCACACGAAGATTTTGAGGTTGTAGGGATAGCAAAGAACGGGGTAGAAGCTTTAGAATTAATTGAAAGCCATAAGCCGGACGTCTTATTGTTGGATATAATTATGCCACATTTAGACGGCTTAGAGGTATTAGAAAGGGTAAATGCTTTTGATGATGGTTATTCTCCTAAGACAATAGTGCTATCAGCTGTAGGACAAGACCAAATTACACAAAAAGCCCTTAAGTTAGGAGCTGAGTATTATGTTGTTAAACCTTTTAATTTTGAAGTTTTTATGAAAAGGTTAAAGGAAATAGCTAATAATTATCCAAATCAAGACTTTTCAAGGGTAAATGTGGAAATTTTAAGGGAAAATAATTTGCAAAATAAGTATAAGTCTTTAGAATCAGAAGTTACAGATATTATACATGAAATTGGTATACCAGCTCATATCAAAGGGTATTTATATTTAAGGGAAGCCATAACGCTAGTTGTAGAGAATATGGAGTTTTTAGGTGCTATTACAAAGGAATTGTATCCTAGAATAGCTAGTAAATTTAATACTACACCTTCCAGGGTTGAACGGGCAATTAGGCATGCTATTGAAGTTGCCTGGACTAGGGGCAAAATTGAGACTATAAATAAACTTTTTGGACATACCATAAATGATAGTAGAGGCAAACCTACAAATAGTGAATTTATTGCCCTTATTGCAGACAAATTAAGGCTTGAAAGAGAAGGCTTAAGTGAAAGTATCTAAATAAGATAGTCAATAAAAATAAATGTGCTTCATAAGAAGTATGTTTATTTTTGTTTGTAAATAAATACTTTATTGAAGTATTTATTAAATTGAGATATGATATTATTATATTCTTAGAATTTATCTATGAATATTGATATTTGTATAGGGAGGAAGATACATGATTTTTGAAGAGAAGACCATGAAATCCGATAAAATTTATGAAGGTAAGTTACTTAATTTAAGAATTGATACTGTGGAACTACCGGACAAAAAATATTCAAAAAGGGAAATTATAGAACACCCTGGTGCAGTTGCTATACTTCCAATTACGGAAGATAACTATGTTGTTTTAGTAGAGCAATATCGAAAAGCTGTGGAAAGATTCTTATTAGAACTTCCTGCTGGTAGACTTGAATTAAACGAAGAACCAGGTGAAACAGCTGCACGGGAGTTAAAAGAAGAAACGGGAATCAGTGCAAATAAATTGGAATATTTATTAGAATTTTACACTTCACCAGGTTTTTCAAATGAAAAAATATATTTGTTTTTAGCTAAGGATTTAATTTACGGTGATGCCCAGCCAGATTTAGGGGAATTTGTTAGGACTGTAAAAATGAATATTGATGATCTTATAAAGATGGTAGACAGGGGAGAAATACTTGATAGTAAAACTATAATTGGAATTCAATTAGCTAAAAACATCATAGACAATAAAGAATAAAGTTATAATATCCTTCCTTTTAGCATAATATTTCTTAAGGCTTGTATACAAAGGGGGAAGGATATTTTGTCTAGAAGATTAATAAATATTAGCAAAAGACATTTGGAGAAAAATTATATTATATACTTTATTTTAAGTTTATTGATTATAGTAGGCATTATAATTGGTTCAATATTTATACTCAAAGTTAATGAAGTAAAAGATACTAGTTTTACTTACAAATTTAATTATATTTTTAAATTTATAAAAAGTGAAAATTATACTTCTAAAAACATATTTAATTCTTCTTTAATTTTCAATATGAAGTTCTTGTTATTTATTTGGGTTTTGGGATTTGTAGGTTTTGGAATTATTATAACCCCATTAATTATTGGAATCAAGGGATTTTCCATTGGACTTACCGTAGGATATTTTGTGAAAGAATTCGGCTTCAAAGGTTTTATATTTTCTATATTAGGATTTTTACCTAATTATCTATTACTGATTCCTATTTTCCTTATTATTGCTACTGTTAGTATATTAAAATCTATATCATATACTAATTTAAAAGGAAACAAACTTGGAAATATTGATATATTAGATTATGGTATAATTTTGTTTTCGGCTTTTGCTGTAGTTACGATTACGGTTCTATTAGAAGGGTATTTTATTTCAACTTTATTTGGACTTATGAGTTTATAATTATAATTTTAAATTGAGAATAAGGAGAAAAACATGTCAGAAAAAATTGAAGATGGATATATTGAATACATAAAAACTGAAAAGCATTTAAGTGAGAACACCTTAGATGCTTACATAAGTGATGTTAGTAGGTTTAAGGAATATTTGTTGGAAAACAAAATGAAGGAATATATCGAAACAGATAAGACTATTGTTATTAAATATTTGATGAGTCTACATAAAGCTGGCAGAGCAAGTTCTACTATATCTAGACAACTAGCATCTATTAGATGTTTTTATCAATATTTGTTAAATCAAAACTTAATAAAGGAAGATCCCACTTTAAACTTAAAATCACCAAAATCTGAAAAAAAGCTACCTACCATCTTAACAAAGGATGAACTAGAAAACTTATTATCACAACCTGATGTAAATAGTTTTAAAGGCTCTAGGGATAAGGCTATGCTAGAATTATTGTATGCAACAGGCCTAAAGGTATCAGAGATTATTTCAATAAATATTGAGGATTTTGAGCTTGAATTGGGTATTTTAAAAATAAGTGAAAACAATGATAACATAAGGGTCATACCCGTTGGTGAACTAGCTATAGATTCATTAATTCACTATATAAAAAACTACAGACCCATAGATATAGAAACATTAAATGAGCCTTTGTTTCTAAACTATAGGAAAAAAGCCTTAACAAGGCAAGGGGTATGGAAGATAATAAAAGATTATACCAATAAGGCGGGTATAGATAAAGTGATTACACCACACACTTTTAGACATTCTTTTGCAGTTCATTTAATAGAAAACGGTGCTGATATTAAATCTGTACAAGAAATGCTAGGCCATTCTGATATTTCTACTACACAGATGTATAACTTTGATGGAGAACATGGAGAGATAAGAAAAGTATATAAAAAAACTCATCCAAGAGCATAGGGGGTTGTTAAAATGAATTATATAGAAAAAATAAATAAATCAATAGATTTCATATCTTCAAAGATTAGTAAATCACCTAAGGTAGGCGTGATATTAGGATCTGGTTTAGGGAGCTTGGCTGACGAAATTAAAAATTCGGTAAAGATAAAATATGAGGATATACCATATTTTCCTAAGTCTACTGTTGAAGGACATGTTGGGCAATTAGTAATTGGCGAATTAGCTGGCAAAAATGTTGTTGCTATGCAGGGAAGATTCCATTTTTATGAAGGTTATGACTTAAGTGAAGTTACTTTTCCCGTTAGAGTTATGATTGGCTTAGGGATAGAAAGCCTTTTTGTTACTAATGCTGCTGGTGGTGTTAACACTGATTTTGAACCAGGAGATTTAATGCTTATATCCGATCATATTAACTTTACAGGTAGCAATCCATTAATAGGCGAAAATTTTGATGAATTAGGACCTAGATTTCCAGATATGAGTGCAGCTTATGATAAGGATTATATAGACATTGCAAGAAGAGTTGGAGAAAAACAGGGACTAGGGCTTAAGACTGGGGTTTATATGTGGCTTACAGGACCAACTTATGAAACTCCCCAAGAGGTAAAGATGATAAGAATTTTAGGTGGTGATGCTGTTGGAATGTCCACGGTACCTGAGGTTATTGTAGCAAATCATCAAGGGATAAAAGTTTTAGGAATATCTTGTATAACTAATATGGCTAGTGGTATATTAAATCAGCCTTTAAATCATCAAGAAGTTGTAGAAACATCACTAAGGGTTAAAGACGAATTTCAAAAACTTATAATTGAAATTTTGCTTAATATATAATGGGGTGATAGTTTGAGGATTTATGATATTATAAAGAAAAAAAGAGATGGACATTCTTTAACAAAGGAAGAAATAAATTATTTCATTAATAATTATACAGAAGATAATATACCGGATTATCAAATATCAGCACTGCTTATGGCTATATATTTAAATAAAATGGATAAAAAAGAGACTTTGGATATGACCAAGGCTGTTATTAATTCAGGGGATACTTTTGACTTATCTGAAATTAAGGGAATAAAGGTAGATAAGCATTCCACTGGGGGAGTAGGAGATACTACTACCTTAATATTAGGACCTATGGTAGCTGCTTGTGGCGTACCCTTTGTAAAGATGTCTGGTAGGGGGCTGGGTCACACTGGAGGCACACTGGACAAGCTAGAATCAATTAAAGGCTTTAGGGTAGAATTAGATAATGATGAATTTGTAAACATAACTAACGATATAAATATAGCAATTATAAGTCAGACTGGTAATATAACACCAGCAGATAAGAAATTATATGCTCTTAGGGATGTAACTGCAACAGTAGACAATTTATCTTTAATTGCAGTAAGTATAATGAGTAAAAAACTAGCTATTGAATCAGATGCTATAATTCTAGATGTAAAAGTTGGTTCTGGAGCATTTATGAAAAGTATAGATGAGGCAATAGATTTGGCAAGTGAAATGGTAGATATAGGAAACTCTTTTGGTAGAAAAACTATAGCCCTAGTCAGCAACATGGATGAACCATTAGGTAATGCCGTAGGTAATATATTAGAAGTTAAAGAAGCAATAGATACTCTAAAAGGGCAAGGACCAAAAGATCTATACGAATTATGTTTAATTTTAGGTGCTAAACTTTTAGTATTAGCTAAAAAATCAGATAATGAGGACGAAGCTAGGCGTATGTTAATTGAGGCGGTGGATACAGGGAAAGCCTATGAAAAGTTTTATGAAATGGTAGAACATCAAGGAGGAGATCTTTCCTTTTTAGATAATCCTGATTTATTTCCTAAGGCTAAGTATATCCTAGAGCTAAAGTCTAATAAATCTGGATATGTAAAGTCTTTAAATGCAGAAGAGATTGGTGTTTGTTCCCTGATATTAGGTGCAGGAAGGGAAAACAAGGATTCTAAATTAGATTTATCCGTAGGGCTTATTCTAAATAAAAAAGTAGATGATAAAGTAGAAAAGGATGAATTATTAGCATATATACATGCAAATGACATGGAAAAGGCTAAAGAAGTTGAAGAAAGATTACAGAAAATTATAGTGATTGGAAATAAGAATGAGGACCACAAAAAACTGATTTATAAAGAAATAAGTAACCAAATATTGTAAAGTATTAATAATTTGTATAAGAGTAAATATTAGGGAAAAGATAAAATCAAATAAATGAAATGGAGTGAATAATTTGAAGAAAAGACTAGTATCCATTATTTTAATGATTTTATTCTTAACCTCATTTTCTTTAAACCCAATAGCCATAGAAGAATTGGATATTAAGGGGAAGTCGGCTTTGCTTATGGATGCTAATACTGGAGAGATAATATATGAATTAAACAAAGATGAAGGACTACCTCCTGCCAGTATAGCAAAAGTAATGACTATGTTATTAGGTTTAGAAGCCATAGAAGCAGGGAAAATTTCTTTAGCTGATGAAGTACTAATAAGTGAATATGCATCTTCCATGGGAGGAACTCAAGTCTATTTAGAAACTGGGGAAATTCAACCTGTGGAGGAACTGTTTAAGGCAATTGCTATTAGGTCTGCAAATGATGCAGCTGTAGCCCTGGGAGAATATGTAGCAGGTTCCGAAGAGCTTTTTGTAAATATGATGAATAAAAGAGCCAAGGAACTTGGTATGAATAATACAAAGTTTAAAAATGCAAGTGGTTTACCTAACAAGGAACATCATGTATCAGCTTATGATGTGGCTTTAATGTCTAGAGAGCTTTTGAAACATGATGTAGTAAGGGATTGGCTGACTACTTATATTTATGATATGAAAGTGGGTAAGAAAAAAGATCAAATACAAACTATGGTAAATACTAATAAATTGATAAAGCAATATCAAAATATTACAGGGGTTAAAACAGGTTCAACTAATGAAGCTGGGCATTGTTTATCTGCTTCAGCTAAAAGAGGCAATTTAGAGCTTATAGCGGTGGTTATGGGGGCAAATACATCAAAAGAAAGATTTGATGAAGCTAAAAAAATGCTTGACTATGGGTTTGCAAACTATGACTCTTTTATAGTAGGTAAAAAGGATGATGTAATAGGTTACGTAACAATAGAAAAAGGCAAAGTATTAAATGTTGATGCTGTTTTAGAAAATGATTCTTATGTATTGTTGCCTAAGGGGCAAGATAGTAATATTGATAAAAAAATTGTATTGCCAGAGGGTGCCAAAGCACCACTAGCAAAAGGTGAAGAAATTGGAAATATGATAATTACCCTTAATGGGAAGGAAATACACAGAATAAAACTAGTTGCAAAGGACAGTGTAGACAGGGCAAATTTCTTAGATATGCTAAAAAGAAATTTAAATTCCTTTTTAAAGAATTAAAATTAGGTAATTTCTTTAATAACCTCGACTTTAACAGGTCGAGGTTGTATAATTATAATAAACTATAAAATGCCACTGAATATATTGGTTATAGTTATAGGATATAATAGGGGTAGGGATATGGGATATAAAATAGAAATAGATGTATTTGAAGGTCCTATGGATTTATTACTTCATTTGATTGATAAGGCGGAAATAGATATATATGATATACCTATAAATATTATAGCGGAGCAATTTATAGAATATATTAGAGGCTTGGAAGAATTAAACTTGGAAGTTGCCAGTGAATTCCTTTTGATGGCAGCTACTCTTTTGGAGATAAAGAGTAGGATGCTACTCCCTCAAAAACCAAGTGAATCTGATGACGATATGGACTTAGAAGATATTGACCCTAGGGCAGAACTTATTAGAAGGTTGGTTGAATATAAAAAATATAAGGATGCGGCTGCAGAACTTAAGGGTTTTGAATCAATTTATTCAAAGATGTTTTTTAAACCTAGGGAAGAATTAGTTGATTATATAGATGACGAAATAGAGCTTTCAGGTTTAAATATGGACATGCTGTTAAAGTCTTTAGATAGGATAATTAAAAACAATGAAAGAAAAAGGAATATATTAGACATTGATTTTATACAGAGGGAAGAATATACCCTAGAAGAATGTATTGAAAATATTAAATTTAAACTTGATACTAAAGATAAGGTGAGTTTTAGTGAGTTACTTGATACTCAAAGTAATAGAAATGAAATTGTGGTTTATTTTTTATCTATTTTAGAACTTGTTAAAATGAAGTATATAAATATAGACCAGGAAAAAGAGTTTTCTGATGTATTTCTGATTAAACTGGAAAAGGAGTAGTTTATGAATGAAAAAGAAATAAAATCAATAATAGAGGCCTTGTTATTTACTTGGGGAGACCCTTTGGGAAATGATGATATTGCTTATGTTTTGGAATTAGATAAAAAACAAGTAGATAAAATCATGGAAAAAATGATGGATGACTTTGATTATAATAGAAGGGGCCTTAGAATAATAAAAATAAATGATAGTTATCAATTAGCAACCAGACCTGAGCATTTTGAATGGTTAAAGAAGCTTTCTACTCCAAAAGCATCTAAAACTTTATCTAATGCAGCTTTAGAGACCCTATCTATTATTGCATATAGACAGCCTGTTTTAAAGTCGGATATTGAAGCAATAAGGGGGGTAAGATCTGATAGGGTAATTGAAACATTAATAGATAAGGGATTAGTCTTAGAAAAAGGAAGGCAAGAAAGTGTGGGAAGGCCGATTATATACGGAACAACTGATAATTTTTTAAGGAACTTTGGACTGGAAAAATTAGAAGATTTACCTCCATTGAAAGACTTCATAGAAAATGAGGATAATATGTAATTAAAAGATAATACTAAGATTAGTGTTATCTTTTTTTGTAGCTTAATCACAAAAACTTTTAAATATGGAGGTCTATCATGAAAAAAATAGTATGTATATTATTAGTATTAATTATAGTGTTAAACTTTACTACTGTATACGGGGAGAATATTGATCTAAGTGCTGTATCCTGTGTTTTAATGGATAGTAATACGGGAAGGGTTCTGTATGAAAAAAACCCACATAATAAAATGGCTATGGCTAGTACTACTAAAATAATGACAGCTTTAGTAGCTATAGAACAGGGCGATCTCACGGATTCTTTATGCATTACTAAGGAAAGTGTAGGCATAGAAGGTTCAAGTATATATTTAAAGGAAAATGAGGAAGTAATTTTAGAAGATTTACTTTATGGTTTAATGCTAAAATCTGGAAATGATGTAGCTGTTGCAATAGCAATACATATAGGAGGAAGCCTGGAAGGATTTGTCGATTTGATGAATAAAAAAGCTAAGGATATCGGTGCATTAAATACCAACTTTGTAAATCCAAATGGCCTTCATGATGAAAATCATTACTCTACTGCATATGACATGGCTCTTATAACAAGGGAAGCTTTCTCATATAAGGAATTTGAAAAGATAGTGGGAACAAAAACTTATGTATCTTCTAGGGAAGAAAATAATTATTATCAAAATAACAATAAGACTCTTTGGCAATACAAAGGTGGAGATGGGGTAAAGACGGGTTACACTACAAGCTCGGGAAGGTGCTTAGTTTCATCAGCCAAGAGGAGTGAGATGCGTTTGATATCTGTAGTTATTAGGGCAAATGATTGGTTTAATGATAATTATAGACTATTAGACTATGGTTTCAATAATTATAAACCCTATATTTTATATGATAAAAACCAATTTATAAAAAAAATCAAAGTAAAGGATGGTAAAAAAGAATATATTGACCTTGTAACAAAAGGAGATTTGTTCTATCCTTTAGATGAATATGAGATTGAAAGGGTAAAAATAAATATAGTAACACCTAATATAATAGTAGCTCCTGTAGAAAAAGCCAGTGCTATAGGTGAGATCTATGTTTATTTAGACAATAAGTTGATAAAGAAAGATAAATTAGTAGGAAAAACCTCTATTGAAAGGTTAAATTTATTAGAACAATTAATTAAAAAAATTAGGAAAGATTAAATGATTTACATTTATTGCAATTAAGTGTAGTATTATATTATGTATTTTAATTGGGAAAGGGGAATAAAATGAGACTACAAAAGTATATGGCCTTATGTGGGGTAGCTTCAAGAAGGAAATCAGAGGAAATTATTACTTCAGGCAGGGTTAAGGTAAATGATAAAATAGCTTTAGAAATGGGGACAAAAATTAATCCTAAAAAGGATATAGTTAAAGTAGATGATAGAGTTATTCGAGAAGAAAAAAACATGATATATATAATGTTAAATAAGCCTATTGGATATGTAACTACTTTGAAGGATGAAAAGGGAAGAAAAACAGTTATAGATTTAATAGAAGGCGTTAGTGAAAGAATATATCCAGTGGGTAGATTAGACGCAGATACTACAGGGCTCTTATTATTGACTAATGATGGAGATTTAACTTATAAACTAACTCATCCTAGCAATGAAATAATTAAAAGATATATAGCTATTGTTGAAGGTGTTCCTAATAGAATGGAACTAGAAACATTTAGAAATGGGATTATGCTAGAAGGAAGAAAGACAGCTAAGGCTTCAGTTAAGATAGCTAAAAAATATGAAGATGAATCTATTTTAGATATTTCTATACATGAAGGCAGGAATAGACAAATTAAAAAAATGTGTGAAAGAATAAATCATCCTGTAAAAAAACTTAAAAGAGTTGCCTTAGGGGAACTGGAAATCGGTGGGTTAAATCTAGGTAACTGGAGATATTTAAATGAAGAGGAAATAGAATATTTAAATAAACTTTAATTTCAAGGGGACAAGAGTATGATTGTTTTGCGAGAATATCAAGATGAAGATTTGGAAAATATAAATTCTATTCTAGAAGAAGAAAATATTATAGATCAAAATGTAGAACCAATAATTTATGTGGTTCTAGACCATAAATATTTAATAGGAGTGGGTAAGGTTCAACTAGAATATAATAAAAACTTTTTAAAATATTTAGTTATAAGAAAAGAAGAAAGAAATATGGGTTTTGGAGATGCCCTTTTAAGAGCTATACTTTACAAGCTGACCAACAGCAATGAGGACAAACTCTATTTTAAAGGAAACAATGAGTATTTATTGAAAAAAGGATTCAAAAAAGAAAAAGAAAACATTTTATCCCTAGATATAAATATTTTTTTTGATGATGGCTGTAACTGCTCTGGTGACTGCCATGGTATATAAAGAAATTAAAAACACTTTAAAGATTTCTAAGGATATTCTTTATAAGAATGTGAAAGAAGGTAATAGTGTATTAGATTGTACGGTAGGAAATGGGAATGATACAATACTACTTGCCAGTTTAGTTGGTGATAAGGGTAAAGTTTACGGCTTTGATATACAAAACCAGGCTTTACAGATAACTTTAGATAAATTAGTTGAAGAAAACTTGAATCATAGGGTAAAATTAATAAAAGATAGTCATGAAAATATTGATCTATATATTGAGGAAGAATTAGATTTTATTATATACAATCTTGGATATTTACCTAAAGGCGATAAAAATATAAAAACTAATAAAGAAAGTACATTAACTAGTGTAAAAAAATCACTTGATTTATTGAAAAGCAATGGAATTATTTTAATTACATGTTATACTGGTCATATTGGAGGTTTAGATGAAAAAGATGGATTAGAAGATTTTTTGAAATGTCTAGATCAAAAAGCATATAATGTTATAAAATATGACTTTATAAATCAAATAAATTCTCCACCAATTTTATATGGTGTAGAAAAAAACAATAATGGGAGGTAGTAAAGTGTCAGGTGTAAAAATAACAGATACTATATTAAGGGATGCTCATCAATCTCTTATAGCTACAAGAATGAAATTGGAGGATATGCTACCCATAGCTGAGAAGCTAGACAATGTAGGTTTTTATTCCTTGGAAGTATGGGGAGGGGCAACTTTTGACTCTTGTTTAAGATTTTTAAATGAAGATCCTTGGGAAAGACTTAGGGAATTAAGAAAGGCTTTTAAGAAGACAAAGCTACAAATGCTTTTAAGAGGACAAAACATTTTAGGCTATAGACATTATCCTGATGATGTAGTAGAAGAATTTATAAAAAAATCAATAGAAAATGGAATAGATATTATTAGAGTATTTGATGCATTAAATGATACAAGGAACATTAGGCTTTCAGTAGAAGCTACTAAGAAATATGGTGGTCATGCTCAAGGTGCTATGTCATATACCACTAGTCCAGTTCATGATGTTAAGTACTACGTTGATCTGGCTAAGGAAATGGAAGAAATGGGAGTAGATTCAATATGTATTAAAGATATGTCTGGTATCTTACTTCCATATGTAGCTGAGGAATTAGTAAAAGAAATGAAAAAGGTTATATCTGTACCTATAGACGTACATTCACATTTTACTAGTGGTATAGCAAACCAAACTTATATGAAGGCAATAGAAGCAGGGGCTGATATAATAGATACTGCAATATCACCTTTAGGCAATGGGACATCTCAACCTGCTACAGAGCCTATGATAGCTTCTTTGGAAGGTTCACCTAATTACCCAAAGAATATAAACATGGATTTATTATTAGAGGTTGCTGAATATTTTAAGGTATTAAGGGACAAGTACTTGAAAGATGGACTTTTAAATACAAAGGTGTTAAATGTAGATGTAAATACATTAATATATCAAGTACCAGGAGGTATGCTTTCTAACTTAGTTTCTCAATTAAGTAGTCAAGGTGCAGAAGATAAATTTGAGGATGTCTTAAAAGAAATACCCAAGGTAAGAGAAGACTTTGGTTACCCTCCACTAGTGACACCTATGAGTCAAATGGTTGGAACACAGGCAGTATTTAATGTGTTAACAGGGGAACGGTACAAAATGATTCCAAATGAAGCTAAAAACTATGTAAAGGGCTTATATGGTAAGCCAACCACACCAATTTCTGATGAAATAAAAAAGAAAATAATAGGTGATGAAGAGGTATTTACTGGTCGACCAGCAGATTTAATGGAACCTCAACTAGACCAGTTTAAAGAAGAGATAAAAGAATATATTGAGCAAGATGAGGATGTGCTAAGCTATGCATTATTTCCTCAAGTTGCCTTAGCTTTCTTTAAACAAAGAAAGGCAGAGAAATATAAGATAGATGATGAACTTTTAGATCAAGAAAATAAAGTATATCCAGTTTAAAATAAGACAAGCCTAGGCTTGTCTTATTTTATTTACTTGAATCAAAGTGCAACAAAACTTGCATGAAAAAACAATTTGTTAATAAAATGAAATAAATCTTGCAAATTCTATTTAACTTTGGTATTATAAAATTAACAAATATTACATAAGGGGGAAGTGAAATTGTCAATTAAGACAGAGAAAACTCTTCATGTTAAGACAGAGTGGTGTAAAGGGTGTAACATATGTGTTGAATTTTGCCCTAAAAATGTATTGGAATTAAAGGATGGTAAAATTAATATTAAAAACTTAGATGCCTGTATACAATGTGGGCAATGTGAACTAAGATGTCCCGATTTTGCTATATATTTAGGAGGTAAATAATATGACTGTAAAATTAATGCAAGGTAATAAAGCATGTGTGGAGGGTGCACTTGCTGCAGGTATGGAGTTTTTTGCAGGGTATCCCATCACACCATCAACGGAAATTGCAGAGATTTCTGCGGAAGAATTGCCGAAAATTGGTGGTAAGTTTATTCAAATGGAAGATGAGATTGCTGGAATTTCAGCAACTATAGGAGCAGCTCTTTCTGGTAAAAAAGCTATGACTGCTACTAGTGGTCCAGGATTTTCTCTAAAACAAGAAGGCATTGGATACGGCGTAATAACAGAAGCGCCATGTGTTATTGTAAATGTTCAAAGGGGAGGGCCAAGTACGGGATTACCTACGGCACCAGCCCAGGGAGAAATTATGCAAGCAAAATGGGGAACTCATGGAGATCATGCTATTATAGCTTTATATCCATGGTCAGTAAAAGAAACTTTCGAAATGACTGTTAGAGCTTTTAATCTGGCAGAGAAATATAGAACACCTGTTATTTTATTAATGGATGAGGTTATAGCCCATTTGAGAGAGAAAATAGAAATACCAACCAAGGATGAAATAGAAATATATAATAGGAAAAAACCAAGTTGTTCACCTGAGGAATATAAACCTTATGGGGTTAAAGAAGGAGATATAGTTCCAGAAATGGCAGACTTTGGTAAGGG
Source organism: uncultured Tissierellaceae bacterium (assembly GCA_964637035.1). Lineage (GTDB taxonomy): Bacteria > Bacillota > Clostridia > Tissierellales > Tissierellaceae > CAZMMV01. Next base: position 147,329 of record CAZWTU010000001.1, on the reverse strand, counting down.
CTATAGATACCATATAACTGGTCTTGTACATGACGAGACAGGTTTTCCTTCAGGAAATCCTTTGATTGCTGAGCAGTCGATTAAGAGATTAGTCGATAAAATAGAAAATAATGTTGATGACATAGTAGAAGTTAAGGAGTACGATTTGGATGATGCAGATATTGCCATCGTAGCATTTGGGGCAACAGCACGTTCAGCAAAAGCAGCAGTGGAAGACTTAAGAGCCGAAGGAATTAAGGCTGGACTTTTCAGACCTATTACTATTTGGCCTTTAGCGGAAAAAGAGTTAAAAGAGTTGTCAAAAAAAGTAAAACATATAGTTGTTGTAGAAATGAACCTAGGTCAATATTTCATTGAGGTAGACAGGGTAGCAGGTAAAAATGTAAAGGTAGACAAATATGGTAGAGTAAGTGGAGAATTAATAACTCCTGAAGAAATTGTTAATTTTATTAAGGAGGTACAAAATGACTAGTCAATTAGTTGATAAATATTTTAGAACGGAAAATTTACCTCATATATGGTGTCCGGGCTGTGGACATGGTATTGTAACTAGAGCAATAGTTAAAGCTATAGATAATTTAGGCCTAGACAAAGACAATATTTGTATAGTATCTGGAATTGGATGTTCTTCTAGAGCCTCTGGTTATTTAGATTTCAATACAATGCATACTACACATGGCAGAGCACTTGCTTTTGCTACTGGTATAAAATTAGCAAATCCAGAATTACATGTAATAGTGATTACTGGAGATGGAGATGCATCAGCTATTGGGGGTAACCATTTAATTCACTCTGCAAGGAGAAATATTGATATTACAACCATTGTTTATAATAACAATATATATGGGATGACAGGTGGGCAATATTCTCCAACAACGCCTACGGGAGATATAGGTACTACTGCGCCTTATGGTAATATTGATGCTAATTTTGATTTATGTAAATTAGTAGAAGCAGCAGGTGGTACTTATGTTAGTAGGGCTACAGTACATGGAGCTAATATGTTGATTAAACAAGTTGAGGAAGGAATAAAGAATAAAGGATTCTCATTTATTGAAGCATTAACTGTGTGTCCTACTTATTATGGGAGAAGAAACAAAAAAGGTGAGGCAGTGGATATGATAAAGGAGTTACAAAAAAACACTATAAATGTAGCTGCTTATGACAAGGTTCCAGAAGAGCAAAGAGTTGGAAAAATTGTGGTAGGAGAATTATATAAGGGTACTAGGCCGGAATATACTGCTGAATATCAAAAAATGATAGATTCTTTTTCAAAGGAGGGGTAATATGACTACACAAGAGTTAAGATTAACAGGTTCTGGAGGACAAGGTCTTATATTAGCAGGAATTATATTAGCAGAAGCTGCTTTATATGATGGGAAAAATGTAGTTCAATCTCAATCCTATGGTCCAGAAGCTAGAGGTGGGGCTAGTAGAGCTGAAATTATAATAAGTGAGGATATAATAAATTATCCTAAGGTGGATCAGTGTGATGTTATACTGGTCTTAACCCAAGATGCTTATGATAAATACATTACATCATTGAAACCAGGTGGAATTTTAGTACTAGATTCATCCGTACCAAATAAATTAGATAATAAGGACATAGTTACTTATGTATTACCAATTTTAGAAACTGCAACTGATAAAATTGGTAAGTCACTAGTTGCCAATATAGTTGCTCTTGGCAGCATATGTCAACTAACTAATATAGTAACAAAGCAATCTCTTACAGAGGCCGTATGTGGTAGAGTTCCTAGAGGAACAGAAGAATTAAACAAAAATGCCTTAGAAGAGGGCTTTAATTTAATAAGAAATTATAAGGAATAATGCTGTGGAGAAAACTGTTGATTTAATTAAAAACATCCAAAATAAATTTAATATATTAAGCAAGGGACAGAAATTAATTGCGGATTTTATTATTAACAATTATGATAAGGCTGCTTTTATGACTGCCTATGACCTAGGTGAGACTGTTGGAGTAAGTGAATCTACAGTAGTTAGATTTGCAATTACATTGGGCTATACTGGATATAAAGAATTTAGAAAAGAATTACATGAGTTAGTAAAAAACAAACTAACTACTGTTCAAAGGATCTCTATGACTGAAAACTATTCAAGCAATGTAAATGCACTGAAGACAGTTATGCAAAAAGATGTAGAAAACATACAAACTACAATAAATGAACTTGATTCTTTGAAATTTCAAGAAGCGATAAATTTGATTGTGAAAGCTAAACACATATATGTATTAGGACTTAGGTCATCATCTTTTGTAGCAGGTTACTTAGGATTTTATCTAAATTTTCTAATTAAGAATGTTAATGTTATTGCAGCAGGACCCAATGACGTTTTTGAACAACTACTTAAGGTGGATTCTGAAGATGTAATGATAGCCATATCTTATCCTAGATATTCCAAAAGAGCATTGGAGGCCATAGACTTTGTAAAGGACAAGGGATGTAAAATCATAAGTATTACGGATAGCTTAATTTCTCCAGCCGCCAAGGATTCAGATATATCTTTGATTGCTAGTAGCGATATGTTATCATTTGTAGATTCCTTAGTAGCGCCTATGAGCTTGATAAATGCATTAATTATATCTATAGGTATGGAGAAAAAAGTTGAAATTACATCTAACTTTGAGGATTTGGAGCAAATTTGGAAGAAATATAATGTATATGATTTTAACAGGTAAATATAACTTGTAGTAGATATGTTTTAAATAAAACCATTGTATCTAAGATGACCCGTATAAACAACTTGGGTCATCTTTAATTTTTTGTCAATTGGTAAAACATATCATAATAAATGTTATCATAAATGATAACCAATTTTCCAACAATTTAATTATTATAATGTTATAATATAGATAGACTACAAATTTTAGATTTACTATGGAGATGAAGAAATGAATAAAAAAATCTGTATAATTGGTGGGGGACCAGCGGGTATTATTAGTGCAGGGATAGCTGGATCTAAAGGAAATGATGTCACATTAATTGAAAAAAATGATAGAATTGGAAAAAAACTATTTATAACAGGCAAGGGTAGGTGTAATATAACAAACAGTAACCCTATTGAAGATTTTTTTGATAATATTATTAGTAATAAAAACTTTCTATATAGCAGTTTTTATACTTTTAATAATGATGATATAATAAAATTGCTTGACAAATACGGTTTAAAGGTAAAAGTAGAAAGAGGTAATAGGGTTTTTCCAAATAGCGACAAATCATCTGACGTAATTAATGCTTTTGGAAAATTTTTATCAGATAATAATGTAAAAGTAATGTTAAATACTAATGTGAAAAGTGTAAATGTAATAAATGGCAAATTTCATATAAACATCAAAAGAGAAGAAATTATTTCTGACAAATTACTTATTGCTACTGGAGGAAAGTCTTATCCGACAACAGGTTCTACTGGGGACGGCTATAGATTTGCAAAAAGATTAGGTCATACAATAACTGATATAAACCCATCGCTCGTACCTATTGAAATTAAAGAGACCTGGATAAAAGAATTACAAGGCCTATCTTTAAAAAATGTAGAAATATCTGCTCGTGTTAATAATAAATTAATTTACAATGAGTTTGGAGAAATGATATTTACCCACTATGGTATTTCAGGACCAATTGTCCTTTCTATGAGTAACTATTTACATAAACATATAGATAAGGATATTAAATTATTTATAGATTTCAAACCTGCCTTAGTTATCGAAAAGTTAGATGATAGAATCTTAAGAGATTTTGAAAAGTATAATAACAAACAATTAAAAAATGGTTTAAATGATTTATTACCACAAAAAATAATACCATTAATGATAAGGTTATCTGGTATTGATCCTAATAAAACTATAAATCAAATTACTAAGGAAGAAAGAACAAAACTTCTAGTGTCCATAAAGAAATTCCCTATGACTTTTAAATCTTTTAGGCCCATAGAAGAGGCAATAGTTACATCCGGAGGTATAGATGTAAAGGAGGTAAACCCTTCTACTATGGAATCTAAAATACAAGCTGGTTTGTATTTTGCTGGGGAGGTTTTAGACCTACATGGTTTAACTGGAGGGTATAATTTACAGATTGCATATTCCACAGGATATTTGGCTGGTAATAATATGTAAATGATTATTAAACCTAATATATAATATGAAATTAAATAGGTTGAAATAGCTTGTTTACTAGGTGGTTTTAATATATAATTATTAAGGGAGTGGTATTATGAATTTTGTAGCTATTAGGGGTGCTACAACTGTAGAAGAAAATATCTTTAATGATATATTAGATGCTACTAAGGAGTTAATATTGGAAATAGAAAAACTTAATCTAATTAATAGGGAAAATGTTGTAAGTATAATATTTTCCTGTACTAAAGACATAGATCAGGTTTATCCGGCAAAAGCAGCTAGGGAATTGGGTTATACTAATGCCGGGTTGATGTGCTTTAACGAGATGAATGTAGAAAATAGCCTGGACAAATGTATTAGGGTAATGGTATTTTGCAATTCAAATATTAGGCAAAAAAATATTAAGCATATATACTTGAAAGGTGCAAAAATTCTAAGGCCTGATTTATTAGGAAATTAATAATAATTTACTTTTCAATATGAAATTGGAGGAAAATAATGTTAAATAATAATTTATCTATTGCAATAGATGGTCCAGCAGGCTCAGGTAAAAGTACTATTGCTAAGAAAATATCTAAAATTTTAAATATGGAATACATTGATACAGGTGCTATGTATAGGGCTTTGACTTTAAAAGTTTTAAATTTAGGCCTAGATCCAAAATCACCAGAAGAGGTTATATCTACTCTTAAAGCATCATCTATTGATTTTAGGGACAATCATATTTATTTGGATGGAATAAATGTAGATAAGGAGATTAGAAGTAATATTATAAATAAAAACGTTTCTTATATAGCGAAAATTAGAGAAGTCAGGGAAGGTATGGTTATTGCCCAACAAAATTTAGCTAATACTAAATCTGTTATTATGGATGGTCGAGATATAGGAACTGTCGTATTGACTAATGCTGAGTTCAAGTTTTTTATAACAGCATCAGTAGAAGAAAGAGGACGTAGAAGGTATAAGGAATTAGTAGAAAAGGGGGAAAAAAATATTTCTCTAGAGGGAATACAAAAGGAAATTGAATATAGAGATAATATTGATAGCAATAGGGATACTTCTCCCCTTATCCAAGCTAAAGATGCCCATTTATTAGATACTACCTATATGACTGTAGAGGAAGTTGTAACAAAAATTATTTCTATAGTTAAAGGAGGTTAGGTGTGAGATGTTTTATTCTACCATAAAAGCAATAGTCAATGTGGTTTTTAGGCTTATATATAGAATAGAAATTATAGGAAAAGAGAATATTGAAAAAGATGGAAAGTTAATATTATGTTCCAACCATACCAATATTTTAGACCCTGTAATTTTAGCTATAATTTATCCAAGGCAAATTCATTTTATGGCAAAAAAAGAATTATTTGAAAGTAAAATTTTAAAATTAATATTCACCAAATTGGGGGCCTTCCCTATAAATAGAAAGGAAACAGATTTATCTGCGATTAAAAGTGCTTTAAGGCTTTTAAAAGAAGAAAAGGTCCTGGGTGTTTTTCCTGAAGGTACTAGGGTAAAAGGTTTTGACTTAAATAATGCTAAATCAGGAACTGCATTACTAAGTGTAAAATCTCAAAGTCCTGTATTACCCATATATATAGAAGGAAATTATAGGATATTTACTAAGTTAAGGGTATATGTTGGTGAGTCAATTGAATTTACTGATTACTATGGGAAAAGATTAAATAATGAAGATTACACATTTTTAAGTGAAAAGATTTTAAAATCCATTTATTCTATAAAAGCTAATTAGGAGGAAAATTAATGGAAATTTTAATAGCTAATCATGCTGGATTTTGTTTTGGTGTAAAAAGAGCTGTTGATATTGTGTCAGAAGAACTATCAAACAAAGATAAAACTTTTTATTCATTGGGTCCTTTAATTCATAATCCACAGGTAGTAAAAAAATTTGAAAATCGAGGTTTAAAAGTTATAAATAACATTGGGGAGATTGGAATAGGTAAGTTAGGAGCTAGTAAAGTGATTATTAGATCTCATGGTGTAGCAAAGTCAATAACAGACAATATGGATGATATTGGTTTAGATTTTGCAGATACAACTTGCCCTTATGTTAAATCAATATATAAAAAAGTTGAAGAATTTAAGAATCAAGGGTATAATATAATAATAATTGGTGATTCAAATCATCCTGAAGTAATAGGAATAAATGGATGGTGTGATGATAAAGCATATATAATCAATTCTTTGGAAGAAGCTAGCGCTTTACCTAATATGAATAAAATCTGTATAGTATCTCAAACTACTAATACAAAAGAAAAATTTGAAAGCTTAGTGAAAATTATTAAAGAAAAAGGTATTGAAGTTGAAATATTTAATACTATATGTAATGCTACTAATTTACGTCAAGAAGCCTGCAAAAATCTAGCATTTAATGTTGAAGTTATGGTTGTAATAGGGGGTTATCATAGCTCAAATACTAATAAATTAGTAGAAATTAGTAAGAAATATTGCAATAATGTATATCATATTGAAACTGGAGATGATTTACCTTTAAAGGAAATATCAAAATTTAGCAAAATTGGAATAACAGCAGGTGCTTCTACACCTGATTGGATAATTGAGGAGGTAGTTAGAACAATGGATAATATTAATGATAAAGAAGTCAACAATGAAATAATTGAGGATAAAGAAGTTGAGAATGAGGAGATTGTAGAGGAAATAAACACTGAACCAGTAAAGGAAGAAGTTGATACTGAGTTAGTGGAAGAAAAAGACCTAGTAGAAGAAGATACTAATAATGAGCAGACAGAAGATGAAAGCAATAATGAAATGATGGCAGCAATTGAAAATTCTTTTACTAGAATTCATAGGGGACAAATAGTAAAGGGTGAAGTTATTTTTGTAACTAAAAACGAAGTAATGGTAAATATCAATTATAAGTCAGATGGTATTATTGGCAGGGAAGAATTATCTAATGACGAAGATGTAAATCCAAAAGATCTTTATAAGCCTGGTGATGAAATTGATGTTTTTGTAATTAAACTTGATGATGGGGAAGGTAATGTGATACTTTCTGCTAAAAGAGTAAGTGAATTCAAAAACTGGGATGAAGTAGAGGAATCTTTTAACAATAAGGAAAGAGTAGAATGTAAAATTCAAAATGTAGTAAAAGGTGGATTAATTGCATTAGTTAATAATATAAGTGGCTTTATGCCAGCATCTCAAATTTCTACTAGTTATGTTGATGACTTAGAAAAATATAAGGGTAAAACCTTAATTGCAAATATTATTGATTTTGATAAGGATAAGAGAAGGGTCATTTTATCTAGAAAACAAGTTGAAATGGTAGAATTAGAAAATAAAAGAAAAGAGTTGTGGGCAAATTTAGAAGTAGGACAAATAGTAGAGGGAGTTGTACAAAGATTAACTAACTTTGGTGCTTTTATTGATTTGGGAGGTCTAGACGGTTTAGCCCATATATCTGATTTATCATGGAATAGAATAAAGCATCCTTCTAAAGTAGTTAGTATAGGGGAAAATATTAAGGTTAAAGTCTTATCTTTAGATAAAGAGAAAAATAGAATTTCTCTTAGTTTAAAAGAAACAGTTGAAGAACCTTGGATAGCTTTCTCAGAGAATGTTAGTATTGGCGATATTGTAAAAGGGAAAATTGTCAATTTATTAGACTTTGGTGCATTTGTTAGATTAAATGAAGGCGTTGATGGATTGCTACATGTTTCAGAAATCTCAAATGAACATGTTGCCAAACCCTCGGATGTATTGGAAATTGGGCAAGAAATTGATGTTAAAGTTATAGATATCAATGGAGATGATAAGAAAATAAGCTTAAGCTTAAAACAAGCGGTAAGTAATAATGAAGAAACTGAAGAGCCTGAGAAAGAACAAAATATAAATGAAGAATTAGATACAACCATTGGAGATATAATTAATAAAGAATAAAAATATTCAAATTCTGGGTTTTAATGTTAAAAACATTGAAGCCCTAAATTATATTTTTGTAATATTTGGAGGGGAATATGGCAAAATATGAAAGGTTTAAAACAGATATTAATAAGCTAATTAATATTGATCTAAATTTTTACAAGGAAAAACAAATGAAAAGACGGATTTCATCACTTTTAAACAGAAACAATTTTAATGATTTTGATGATTATTTTTTAGGAATAAAAAAAGATAAAGAATTATTAGAACAATTTATTAATTATTTAACTATAAATGTAAGTGAATTTTATAGAAATCCTTCTCAATGGGATGTACTAGAGAAAGATATAATTCCTGATATCATAGGAGATAACAAAAGGCAGATAAAAATATGGAGTTCAGCATGTTCAACTGGTGAAGAACCCTATTCATTGGTTATGTTAATGTCTAATTTCTTTCCTTTAAGCAGAATAAAGATATTGGCTACAGATATTGATGACGAAGCCATTAGCAGGGCGAAACAGGGATTGTATAGTGAAAAGGCCTTGGCTAATCTACCAAGGAAATTTATAAGTAATTACTTTACTAAGATTGAGAAATCATATAAGGTTTCTGACGAGATTAAGAATTGTGTAGACTTTAAAAAGATAGACTTATTAAAGGATAGATTTCCTAGCAATATTGATTTAATAACCTGCCGTAATGTAATGATTTATTTTACTGATGAAGCTAAAGAACTTTTATATAATAAATTTAATAATTCATTAAGTAAAGACGGTATATTGTTTGTGGGAAGTACGGAGCAAATGATAATGCCTGAAAGATATAATTTCAAATCAAAAAGAACATTTTTCTATGAGAAAATAGAAAAACAATAAAAAGGGCTATATAGCTCTTTTTATAAGTTCTCAACTAAATTAATAGAAATTGTTAAATTATGTTGCAATATAGACGAATTTGTATGAAAATTTTTTGTAAAAAATAAAGGTTTTTCAAGCTTCCATATAGAATAGTATAATAATGAATAAATTGGGGGTATTATTATGCTAGACATTAATAATGAATATAGTATATCTGAGGTTTCAGATATAACAGGTTATGCAGCTCATGTAATTAGATATTATGAGAAAGAGTTTGAAATTGATATACCTAGGAACAACTCAAATCATAGGTATTTTACATATAAGGAAATAGAAGTCTTACAATATATAAAAACTCTTCAGGAAAAGGGGTTTAGTAATAAGCAAATAAAACTTATTATAAAATCACCTGAGATTTTAATTAATGGCCAAGAAGAAGGCCTCGTAAGACCAGGAGATGCTTCCCATTTTGATACTTATGAAATAGCAAAAGAAATAAGTGCAACTTTAGAGGAAGAGTTTTTCGGTAAATTACACTATGCTATAAATGAAGGATCAGAAAATAATACTAAGGTGATCAAGGAATTAAAGGATGAATTAGTAAATCTTAGGGAAGAACTAAATTCAAAGCAAAGAGATGTACTAATCTGCGAAAATGCTAAACTCAAAATGAAAGTAAAAGAAAAGACATATGAAAATGTAGAATTAAAAAATAAATTGATTAATGTAGAAGCAAATCAGGTTGGATTTCTAAAGAGGATTTTTAAAAAAAATTAGAAAACATAAGCTAAATTTAAATAAATTGATAACTATTAGCAATAGCCTTAAAATAGATTGCTTATAGTTATTTTTATTGTTATTTATTATGATATTATGTACAGTCTACAAATTAATATATATTTATTTGTAGATAATAGTTCATTTTTGTCTTTTATTTGTTATAATATTTAGTATGTAACATTATAAGGAGAGTATATTAAATGAAGAAAAAAACTTATTTCACTAAAACATATGGTTGTCAAATGAATGAACATGACTCAGAAAAGATTGAGTGGATTTTAGAAAAAATGAATTATGAAAAGGCTAAAGAGTTAAAAGAGGCAGATTTCATAATATATAATACTTGTTTAATTAGAGAAAATGCTGAATTAAAAGTATATGGCCATTTAGGCTCTTTGAAAGCTTTAAAAAGGAAAAACCCAGACCTGATGATTGCAGTTTGTGGTTGTATGATGCAAAAAGAAGAAGTTCGAGAGTTAATACTTTCTAAACATAAACATGTAGATATAATATTTGGAACACACAATATTCATAAACTGCCACAACTAATTAATAGTCACTTGCAAACAGGAGAAACTGTAGTTGATATATTGGAGGATACAAAAGAAATTGTTGAAACCATAGATGCAAATAGGAAATATTCTTATAAGGCTTTTATAAATATTACCTATGGATGTAATAACTTTTGTACTTACTGTGTAGTCCCTTATACTCGTGGTCGAGAGTTAAGCAGAGAACCAAAAAATATTATAGATGAAATTAAAAGACTAGCTAGGACCGGATATAAGGAAATAACTTTATTAGGTCAAAATGTTAATTCCTACGGAAAAACCTTGGAGATAAAGTATAGTTTCTCTGATCTTTTAAAGGATATTAATGAAATAGATGGTATAGAAAGGATAAGATTTATGACATCTCATCCTAAGGACTTATCAGAGGATTTAATCCACTGCTATGGTTCTTTGGATAAGTTGTGCAATCATTTACACTTACCAGTTCAATCTGGCAGTAACAAGGTTTTAAAGGCTATGAACAGAAACTATACTAGGGAAGACTATCAGGAAATAATAAGAAAGGTAAAAAAGCTAGCTCCTGACATAGCTATTAGTACTGATATAATTGTTGGTTTTCCAGGTGAAACAGAGGAAGACTTTAATCAGACCTTAGAACTTGTTAAGAGTGTAGGATTTGACTCAGCTTATACTTTCTTATACTCTATTAGGGAGGGTACTATAGCTGCCAAAATGGAAGATCAAATAGATTATAAAGTGAAACATAATAGATTTCAAAGATTAACAGATATATTAAATGACATTTCATTGGAAAAAAACCAGGAATTAATAGGGAAAACGGTAAGTGTTCTAGTTGAAGAGGTAAGCAAAAATAATCTTGACACTTTAACTGGCAGAACTAGTGAATTTAAATTAATACATTTTAAAGGGGATAAAAGCCTTATTGGTAGTCTAGTGAATGTAAAAATAGAGAATGTAAAGACTTTTACTTTGGAAGGAATTATGATTTAATGCTTCTTGTATAAGGGGGACAAACATTGGAAAATTTAACACCTATGATGAAGCAGTATATGACAATAAAAAATCAATATAAAGATTGCATACTTTTTTTTAGATTAGGGGATTTCTATGAGATGTTTTTTGAAGATGCTATTATTGCTTCTAGAGAGCTTGAAATAACACTAACAAAAAGGGGTGGGAATGAGGATGCAATACCTATGTGTGGAGTACCTCATCATGTTGCAGATAATTATATATCTAGAATGGTTGAAAAAGGCTACAAGGTAGCTATATGCGACCAGGTTGAAGATCCTAAATATGCCAAGGGTATAGTAAAAAGGGATGTAGTTCGGGTTGTGACACCAGGGACTATTACAGAACAAGGGAGTTTAGACGAGAAATCAAATAACTTTTTAGCATCGATTTATATGGATGATTTAGGGTGGGGGGTTTCATATGTAGATAACTCTACTGGTGAAATCTATACGACTGAATACATTGGTGGAAAAGATAGTGGCCATACATATATAATTGATGAATTAGGTAAAATATTTCCCTCTGAAATTGTATGTAATGAGCAATTTATGGCACATAAGAACATAATAAAAATTATTAAAAATACTATTAATCCTTATATTAATATTTATAAAAAAGAAGAAATAGATAAGCTGAATGTAAAGGATATTGTTTTAAAACACTTTAAGTTAGGTTCTTCTAAATCACTTGGTATAGACAATAAGATTTATGCTACTATTGCCACAGGTAAATTAATTGATTACCTGTATTCTACTCAAAAGAACGCATTGGATCATATTAACAATTTAATATTTTACCAAGCAAATAACTATATGATTTTAGATATAAATACTAGATCAAATTTAGAAATACATGAAACCATTATTAGGAAAGATAAAAAAGGTGCCTTAATAGGGATATTGGATAGGACATCCACTTCTATGGGTGGAAGGTTGCTAAAAAAATGGTTAGACCAGCCTTTGATTGATATTGACGAAATAGAAAGTAGAAATAATGCAATTGAATATTTCGTTAATAATATAGTTCATATGGATCAGGTTAAATCTATTCTAAAAGATATTTATGATATTGAAAGACTAGCTACAAAGATTTCTAACGGGAATTGTAATGCTAGGGATTTAATATCTGTTAAAAACTCCATTTCAGTATTGCCTAAGTTAAAAGAAATTCTAGTAAACATTAATAATGATGAAATAAGGAAACTTGGTAATAACTTAGATGTTTTGGAGGATATATTTTCTCTTTTGGAAAAATCAATAGAAGAAAACCCTCCTATTACAATAAAGGATGGGGGACTTATAAAAAGCGGATATGATAAGAAACTAGATAAGATAAAGGATATATGCGGAAATGGTAAAGAGTGGTTAAGTAATTTAGAAGCTAAGGAAAGGGACAACACATCTATAAAAAATTTAAAAATTGGCTTCAATAGAATTTCTGGATATTATTTTGAGGTTACTAAGTCCAATATTCCCATGGTTCCAGATTATTTTATAAGAAAACAAACTTTAACTAATTCTGAAAGATATTATACTGAAGAACTAAAAAACATGGAAAGTGAAATATTAGGTGCGGAAGAAAAAAGTTTAGATTTAGAATATGAAATATTTCAAAGTATAAGGGAAGATATTAAAAGGCAAATTCTTAGGCTTCAAAGTACTAGTAAAACCATATCTAATATAGATGTTATAAATTCTCTTAGTCAAGTTGCCTATTCATATGATTTTGTTAAACCTAATTTGAATAATAAGGGGATCATTAGAATTGTTGATGGGAGACATCCTGTGGTAGAAAACAATATAGAAAACAAATTATTTGTACCAAATGATACTTTTCTTGATAATAATGAGAATATGATACAAATCATAACTGGCCCCAATATGGCAGGTAAATCCACTTATATGAGACAAGTGGCTATAATTACCTTATTAGCTCAAATTGGATCCTTTGTGCCTGCATCCAGTGCGGATATTTCCATAGTTGATAGAATATTCACTAGAATAGGCGCAGCAGATAATTTATCTCAGGGAGAAAGTACATTTATGGTAGAGATGAATGAAGTAGCAAATATTATAAAATCCGCTAGCAAAGATAGCCTAATTATTTTAGATGAGGTAGGAAGAGGTACCAGTACTTACGATGGTTTAAGTATAGCTTGGGCAGTGGTTGAATATATAGCAAACAAGATAAAAGCTAAAACTTTATTCGCTACTCATTATCATGAGCTTACTCAACTTCAGGAAAATAACAAGGAAATTAAAAACTTAACAATAACTGTAAAAGAGAAAGATCAAGAAATTATTTTCTTAAGAAAAATTGTGGAAGGTAGCACCAATAAGAGCTATGGAATTGAGGTTGCAAAATTGGCGGGGATAGATAAAACTATAATCAATAGGGCAAATGAAGTCCTAACTTTGATAGAAGGTAATCATAAAATAAACTTAAGTGACACCAAGCCAAAAGAAAACAAACAAATAAATTTAGTAGACCATCAAAAGGATTATTATATGGATAAGATTATAAACCTAGATATTGATAATATGACTGCAAGAGAGGCTTTAGATACACTTTATGATTTAATAGAAACAGGTAAAAAAATAAGGGGAGTTAATAATGGGTAGGATAAAGGTATTGGATAGCAAGACTATAGAAAAAATTGCTGCTGGAGAGATAATAGAACGACCTTCATCAATTGTAAAGGAATTATTAGAAAACTCTCTAGATGCTAGTGCTAAGAATGTTGTAATTGAAATAAAAAATGGTGGTAAATCATATATAAGAATTACAGATGATGGCGTAGGTATAGAAGAAGCAGATCTAAATTTGGCTTTTAAGAGGCATTCTACCTCTAAAATAACATCACTAGATGATTTATATAAGACTAGGTCCTTGGGTTTCAGGGGAGAGGCCTTAGCTAGTGTATCAACTGTAGCAAAAATGGAAGTTATGACAAAAACTAAAAAAGCCCTGGGGGGCATACATGCTATAGTAAAGGATGGTAAAATAATAAGCAAAGAAACAATAGGTAGTCCCATGGGAACTACTATGATAGTTAAAGATTTGTTTTATAACTTACCAGTTAGGGAGAAGTTTTTAAAATCAGATTTAGTCGAAGGAAATCATATTACGGATATTATATATAAAATAATCCTTGGAAACTTAGATACTTCTGTTAAATTTATAAAAGATAATAAAATCATTCTAAAAACTTCCAGAAATAACAATATGAAAGACCATGTATATAGTATTTTAGGAAAAGATTTCTCTGAGAATCTTATTTCACTTGAAGCTAAAATGAATGATTTTAAAATTCAAGGGTATTTTTCAAATAATAAATTATATAGAAGCAATAGATCACATCAATATATCTATATAAATAATAGGTATATAAGCAATAAAGCAATTACAAACATTATAGAAAAAAACTATAGATCAATTATACCTTTGAATAGATTTCCTGTTTTTATACTCTTCATTGACATAAATCCGGGAATAATAGATGTAAATATTCATCCCACTAAGTTGGAAGTTAATTTTGTTAATGAAATTGACCTTATACAAGGGATTGATAATCTATTAAAAGAATATTTATATAATTCAATATTAATACCAGAAATAAAATTTAATAAAGAAAGAGATAAGTCAAACAAATACGATTTACCTTTGTTGTATGAAACAGATACAGGTCTAAAAAATGATATAGTAGTAAGGGATTTAACAGATGATGAAAGCTTGAGTTATAGGGATAGTTCTATGGAGATAAGTGATAGTAAAAATCTATTTGAAGAAAGAATCTCGATAAAAGATGAAAATTACCAAGTATTAAGGGAAGAAATGGATAGGCATGATTCCATTTATAAAGATAATAATATTGATCAGATCCTTTCAAGCATACAACCAGTAGGAGTACTCTTTAACACATATATATTAGGTGAGGATAAACTAAATGAGAAAATATACTTTATAGACCAGCATGCTGCTCATGAAAGAATCATGTATGAAAAATATTTAAATGAGTTTACCAACGAAAGTATAGTGTCACAACAATTGCTAGCTCCTGAAATATTTGATTTAACCAGTATAGAAATGGGCAAGTTTTTAGAAAATCAAGAGATTTTTAATGAACTAGGATTTGATGTAAGTGAATTTGGAACCAATAGCGTTGCCATAAGGGGTGTACCATTAATATTTGGTAAACCTAATATTAAGTCACTATTTTATGATATATTAGATAATATAGATAATGAGATAACAAGTTCTTATGATACTAAAATAGATAAAATTATTAAAATGGCATGTACAAATGCCATTAAGGGTGGAGATGAGATGTCTGAAATGGAAATATTAAGTTTATTTGATCAATTAATAAATACTAAAAATCCAAATAGCTGTCCTCATGGAAGGCCAACTATTTTGGAAATGACTAAAAAGGATATTGAGAAGGCATTTTTAAGAATTGTTTAAAGGGTGATAAAATGAAAGAAAATTTATTTATAATAGTGGGGCCTACAGGAATCGGAAAAACCAATCTATCTATTGAATTAGCAAAAGCCTTGAATGGGGAAATAATATCTGCAGATTCTATGCAAATATATAAATATATGGATATTGGTACTGCAAAAGTAAGCAAAGATGAAATGAAGGGAGTAGCACATTATTTAGTAGATATTGTAAATCCAGATGAAGATTTTACTGTATCTAATTATAAAGAAAATGCAAAAAAAATTATTAGTGAAATAAATCTTAAAGGTAAACTTCCAATAGTTGTAGGTGGAACAGGACTTTATATTAATTCTCTAATATATGATTTGAATTTTACTAAAGTAACTTCTGATAACAAATTAAGAGATAGATTAGAGGATATAGGCAATGAATATGGAAATGAATTTTTGCATAATAAATTAAAAAATATTGATAAAATAAGTGCTGAAAAGATAAATAAAAATGATAGGAAAAGGGTAATAAGGGCAATAGAAATATATAAAATTACAGGAAAGCCAATGTCTACCCACAATAAAGACTTTAGAAAGCCTAATAATGAATATAATGAAACTATAATTGGATTAAATATGGATAGGGCAAAATTGTATGAAAAGATTAATCATAGGGTAGATTTAATGATAAATAATGGACTTATAGATGAAGTAAAGTTTTTGTTAAATATGGGGTATAATAAGAATTTGGTATCTATGCAAGGGATAGGTTATAAAGAGATTATAATGTATTTAGAAGGAAACATAAGCTTAGAGGAGTCTATTCAAATAATAAAAAAAGGATCCAGAAACTATGCTAAAAGGCAACTGACTTGGTTTAGAAGAAATAAACAAATTCATTGGGTAAATATAGATGATTATTCGGATTTTAATATCTTAGTAGAAGAGTTAGCGTATAATTTCAAAAATAAAGACTTCAAATAGGGAGGAAATAAAATGAAACAAAATATTAATTTTCAAGATATGTTTTTAAACAGGGCACGTAAAGAAAATTTAGAAATAACCATTTTTCTAGTAAATGGATATCAATTAAAAGGTATAGTGAAGGGTTTTGATAATTACACAATTATATTAGAAATCGACACAAAACAACAATTGATCTATAAACATGCAGTTGCTACAATTGTACCCGTAAATTCAATGAAGTTAAATGAATAAAATTAATATTTATATAAAGATTTTATTTATGTTACAAAAGTCTCTGAAGTCTAAAACAATCAGAGACTTTTGTATGTTCATTAATTAAAGGAAGGTGATAAGATGGATGAGTTAACAATAAAAACATTATGTAAACATTTTGATATAGAAGAAGAAGTAGCAAGATATGTTATTAGCAAAGAGAATATGATAAAAGGTAAGTTTCCTAAATTAGATGAAATAAAAGAATATAATCAGTATAAGGTTATTAATGCTATGCAAGAGAGTAGACTTTCATCTACGGATTTTAATTGGTCCACGGGATATGGTTATGGGGATAGGGGAAGGGATAAAGTAGAAGAGATTTATGCACAGATTTTCAATACGGAAGACGGTCTTGTAAGGCCTTCTATTGCTTCCGGTACCCACGCACTAAGCTTAACCTTATCAGGTATACTGAGACCTGGCGATGAGCTTATATCCATTACAGGGACTCCCTATGATACACTTCAAGAAGTTATAGGGACCAAAGATAATAAGGCTGGATCTTTGCTTGAATTTGGTATTACTTATAAAGAAATACCTTTAGTAAATAATATTATAGATCTTGATCAGGTTGTAAAAAATATTACAGAGAATACAAAAATACTTATGATTCAAAGGTCTACCGGCTATAGCGATAGAAGGGCCTTAACTATTGAAGAAATAGAGTATGCCATTAAATCTATTAAGAAATACAATAAAGACGTGATTATAATGGTAGATAATTGTTATGGGGAATTCTTAGATTTCAAAGAACCAACAGATGTCGGTGCTGATATTATGGCAGGTTCATTAATTAAAAATCCAGGTGGGGGTATAGCTTTGTCTGGTGGCTATATTGTGGGAAAATCACATTTAGTAGATTTAATAGCTAATAGACTTACGGCTCCAGGTTTAGGTAAGGATTGTGGATTGACCTTTGGAACAACTAGGACCACCTTACAAGGATTATTTTTAGCACCCCATATAGTAGCGGAAGCGGTAAAAGGGGCATTATTAATTGGAATAGTTTATAAGGAACTTGGATTTAATATAGTGCCAGGGATAGATGACATTAGAAGTGATATAATACAAGGAGTTGAATTTAATAGTCCTGAAAGGGTAATCGAGTTTTGCAAAGGGATACAGGCTGCTTCTGTAGTGGATTCTTATGTAATGCTTGAGGCATGGGAAATGCCAGGATATGAGGACAAGGTAATTATGGCAGCTGGAGGTTTTATAGAAGGTTCTTCTATAGAATTAAGTGCAGATGGACCTATTAGGGAGCCATATTATGCTTATTATCAAGGTGGCTTAACCTATGAGCATTGTAAATTAGGAGCTATGAAATCACTAAATAATTTATATAGAAATAATTTAATTGATAAAAATAAGATATTAGAAAAACAGGATTAAGATCCTGTTTTTTTAATATCTTAATATTAAAACCTTCGATATAATCCTATGACTTTGCCTAGAATAGAAACTTCTTTAGTCATAATAGGCTCCATAAACTCATTTTCTGGTTGCAATCTAATAGTATCTTTTTCTTTATAAAATCTTTTCACTGTAGCTTCCTCGTCATCTAATAATGCTACAACAATATCACCATTAATTGCAGATCTTTGCTGTTGTACCAAGACCAAATCACCATCTAGTATGCCTGCACCTATCATACTTTCCCCTTGAATTTTCAACATAAATACATCGTGACCTTCTACTAACTCAATTGGTACAGGATAGGTATCCTCAATGTTTTCTACAGCCAATATAGGGGCACCAGCAGTGACTTTACCTAGTATAGGTACATCTATGGTTTTTTTGGATATAAGTAAAAAATCATCATTTTTATCTAAAATTTCAATTGCCCTAGGCTTAGTTGGATCTTTTCTGATATATCCTTTTGCTTCAATCTTTTCTAAATGACCATGAACAGTAGAAGTAGATTTTAAATCTACACCTTTACATAATTCACGTACAGATGGGGGATAGCCTTTTCTTTGAACCTCGGACTTTATATATAATAAAATCTCAATTTGCTTTTGTGTCAAATCTTCATACATAAAAACACTCCTTATTAAGAATATTTATAATTACTATAAATATAAGTATAGCATAGCAAGAACAATAGTTCAAACAATAGTTCTTTTTTTGTTAAAAGCTATTGACAAAGAATCTATGTTCGTGTAGAATGTAATTAGAACAGTTGTTCAGAACTAATGTGCGAGGTGTTATAAGTGAAAAAATATAAAATTATAAGCAAGACAAGGTTTTATTTATTTTTAGTTACAGTTTTAGTCCTATGTTCCGTTATTATAATGTCATTGGTTTCCAGGCAAAGTGCCCACAGCTTGTCCTATGATTTAGGATATCATCAAGTAGAGGTAAGTGAAGGGGATACCCTATGGAAGATTGCCTTAGATTATTTACCTGAAGGGACGGATGTTAGAAAGTTAATATATGATATTAATGAATTGAATAATATTGAGTTTTCTTATATTTACCCTGGAGATATTATAAAAATACCTAAATATTAAAGTAAGCAAATAAAAATAGGGTTTATATCCTATTTTTATTTTTTACATCTAACTTGAATAAAGTTAAAAATCATCTTTTTTTCCGATTATTTTTTTGACATATTTTAACATTTTTACATTTTTAGGTTTTTCTTGTTGAAAGCGGGTTACTATCTATAGCCTTTCTTAATCTATCATTATCGATATGGGTGTATATCTGGGTTGTTGCTACTGATTCATGTCCTAAAATTTCTTGTAAAGCTCGGATATCTACATTACCGTGCTTATACATGAGAGTGGCAGCAGTATG
The DNA here is from genome assembly GCA_964637035.1 of uncultured Tissierellaceae bacterium. Taxonomy (GTDB): domain Bacteria; phylum Bacillota; class Clostridia; order Tissierellales; family Tissierellaceae; genus CAZMMV01. Next base: position 127,630 of record CAZWTU010000001.1, on the reverse strand, counting down.
TCGCAATTTATGGGTAGAATATATTGATGTATCAAATCCAGCCCTTTTTAGATACCTGTCAATCATATGTTGTATAGCTCTATTACTCATTCTATTTTTTTGTTTGCTAATAAACAAAGCATTTTTATCATTTACTTCTTTTGGTCTAATTTCTAGATATTCTTGAATTGCTTCCGCACAAGCTTGGTTTATAAAAATGGTTCTTTCTTTGTTTCCTTTTCCTATAATGGAAAGACTGTTATCATCTCGTATTTTGTTAATACTTATGCTAGATAATTCTGAAAGTCTTAAACCACAGTTTAAAAACAAGGTAATTATTGCATAATCTCTTTTTCTATATTCTTTATTTTTATTTTCCAAAACTGTATTTAATAAGTGCTGTGCTTCCTCTAAAGTAAGATAGGTAGGATGTCGATTTTCTTTCTTTGGAAATTCCAAAGCTTCTGCTGGATTCTTTTCTATCAAATTTACTTTAGAATAGAGATAATCGAAAAATGACCTAAGAGAGGCAACTTTTCTTGATCTAGTAGTATTACTATTGCCTAGTTCTTTATCTGCATATGACATATATCCATGCAGGTCTTGAATATTCAATTCTTTGATCAAGTCCAGACTTATATCAGAGATATCAATATCTTTAATTTCAACATCTATGGGAACAAGTTTATGTCTTATTTTTATGAATCTAAAAAAAGTTCTAAGGTCAAAAAAATATTCTCTTGCTGTATTTGGAGAGACTCCTTTGATAGTTTCCATATAATTTATAAAATCTTCTAATATAATGGGTGTATCCTGTGTGTTTTTCATAATTTACCACCTTTCCTATAACATTAGTCACAAAATAACTATTTTGTGACTAATGTTATAATACCATATTATAGAAAATAAATCAATAAATATGGAAAACATCTTTTATGCCCTATAAAAAATCAAGTTTTTGATTTTTTAAAATATTAGTACTAGTTTTCCATATGCAGCTGTCCCATATTGTTTCATTTAAAAATTCAGTTACTTCTTTATTTATTTCTTAAATAACATTCAGTATTTTAAATATTAATATCAAATCCTAAGCAAACTACAAATAAAATACAGACTTAAATAAAATACCATATTTCTATTTTATAAACTTAAACTTATATCAGTAAATCAATGTAAATTTTCAAAGGCCCATATATCTCCCATGCCATTGGGTGTGATTATTTTCAAAGGGCCTTAAAAACGATTCTGGGGCCTCGGTTTTAAGCATATTTTTCTATAATAATTTTTGTATATATTTATAAGAAAATCACATGATTTATCATACAAATCAAAATTATAAATAAAAGCTTCATCTAATTTCAGTTATTCTAAATATAGAGGATTTCTGGTTTCATTTATAAATTGCAATTTAATGTAATCCACCCTAGATTTAATAATAGCTAATATTACAAATCATTTAAAAGAATTTAAAATTTATTCCATAAATAAAATAAATATAAATCTAAATAAATAAATAATAGCAATCCATAGATTAACTTTAAAATGGGTTGACATAATTTTATTATGTCAACCCATTTCCTTGTATAATTATTTTCTCTACTTATTAATTTATTTAGATGATTTTTTTATTTAGATTTTATTGAACTTTTATGATTCTACTATTTTCTTAATTCTTAGTAGTCCTTTTTCTATATTTTCCATTGAAGTTGCATAAGACAATCTTACATATTTGTCATCACCAAATGCTATCCCAGGTACTACAGCAACATTAGCCTCTTCTAATAATAAGTTACTGAAATCCATGGATGAATTAATAGTCTTACCATTGATTTCCTTACCTATTAAATTAGTGAAATTCATCATTATATAGAAAGCACCTTCTGGCTTCTTACATGATAATCCTCTTATGGAATTTATAGTTTCTGCCATGTAATCTCTTCTCTGACCAAAATGTTTTTTCATTTCACTTACACTATCTTGATCCCCAGTTAATCCCTCTACACTTGCGTACTGAGAAATAGAACAAGGATTAGAGGTGGAGTGAGCTTGTATATTGCTCATTACTTTAATAATATCTTCATGGGCCGCAGCATATCCTATCCTCCATCCAGTCATAGCATGGGCCTTTGACATACCATTTATCAAAATTGTTAATTTTTTAACATCATCATTAATTGATCCTATGGGAACATGCCCATTATCGCTGTAAATTAATTTTTCATAAATTTCATCAGAAATTATAAAAATATTATTTTCAACAGCCCAATTAGCAATTTCAGTTAACTCTTCTTTATTGTAAACAGAGCCAGTTGGGTTATTTGGACTGTTTAGTATTATAGCTTTTGTTTTTTTAGTCATAACCTTGTTTAAATCATTAATTGTAAATTTAAAGTTGTTTTCCTCTTTAGTTTCAATATATACAGGAACACCATCAGCTAATCTAACTAACTCAGGATAACTAACCCAAAAAGGAACACTGAATATTACCTCATCTTCAGGATTTAGTATTGCCATCAGTGCATTATAGATAGAATGCTTTGCACCACTAGATATAATAATGTTTTTTGTTTCATAATCTAAATTATTATCTTTTTTTAACTTATCACATATAGCTTTTTTAAGTTCAACTATTCCTGATGCTGGTGTATATCTAGTTAATCCTTCTTTAATAGCTCTAATTCCCTCATCCTGTATGTTTTGAGGTGTGTTAAAATCAGGTTCTCCAGCCCCAAAGCTAATAACATCAATACCAGAATCTTTCATTGCCTTTGCTTTTGCAGTAATGTCTAAAGTTAATGATGGTTCAATTTTTAGTCCTTTTTTAGATAAATTCAAACTCATTGATAATCATGCCTCCATAATATTTTTTAAGTTACAATAACATTTCAAATATCAACCTCATATATATCTTTTAACACATTTTTGATGATAAGTAAAGAGTTATCAAAGGATGATTTGTTCTGCAGCAATAATGCTTTGTAATGTTTGATTCCACTATCTGTTATCCTATATCTCCTAATTGACCTTTTATTGGGTTCATCCCAAGTACCTACTATATAGCCATCTCCCTCTAATTGTCTTAATAAAGGATATATCATCCCAGGACTGGGTTCCCATTTGTTATCCAATCTAGTTTTTATTTCATCTTTTATTTTATTGCCGTAATAGGAATTTTCATTAAGTAGATGTAAGATATAAAGTTTGACAAAGGATGTAGTACTGATTGTAGTTGGAAATTGCCTTTGCCGTTGGGGTTTATTGGATTTCAATTATATCTTCCCCCTTAGTTGTGAGATAGTATTTTTGCCCACATAGTATTGACCAAGGAGTAATCTATTTTTTCCTCTATCCCCATGGAAATCAGAACCACCCGTAATTATTAGATTGTTTTCCTTTGCAAATTCAATAAGATAAGAAACATCGCTGTTACTGTGTTTAGAATGGATTACTTCTATACCTTGAATTCCACTTTTTACGCAGTAGTCCAGTATTTTTTTATTTTTTATAAGTCCTGGATGGGCTAATACAGGAATACCACCAGCATTTTTTATCAAATTTATAGTTTCATCTATGGTTATTTTATATCTTTCTACATAAGCGGGTGCTCCTAATTTTAGATATTTTTCAAATGCTTCATTTATATTACGCACATAGCCCTTAGAAACTAATGCTCTTGCAATATGCGGTCTTCCTAAAACCTTTCCTTTGTCAAATTGTTGTATATCAAATATATTTAAATCTAAGCCTAATTGATTTATTTTTTCTATCATTTTTTTTCCACGTTCTAAGCGAGAGGACTTCAATTCATTAGTGATATAGATAATATTGGTGTCTTCACTATTAATATAATATCCTAAAATATGAACTTCTTCACCTTGGTGAACGCAAGAAAATTCAATTCCTGGAATGACTTCAAAGCCAGGAAAATTTTCAACATATTCATTTGCAATTTGTAAGCCAGAGGTAGTATCGTGATCGGTAATTGCAATTCCCTTTAAATCTAGATTTCTGGCAAGATCTATTACCTCTTCTGGAGAAAACATTCCATCTGAATGATTTGTATGTACATGTAAATCAAATTTCACTGAATTCACTCCTAAATAGAGAATATTGATTCATAAAAAACCTGCCAATTGGCAGGTTTTTATAAATTATCAAATTATCTTGGTTCAATAATTAGTTTAATAGCAGTTCTCTCTTCACCATCTATTAAAATATCTGTGAAGGCAGGTATACAAATGAGATCCATTCCACTGGGAGCGACAAACCCTCTAGCAATTGCAATAGCTTTAACTGATTGGTTTATAGCACCTGCACCAATTGCCTGGATTTCAGCATTTCCTTTTTCTCTTAGGACTCCTGCTAAGGCACCAGCTACTGAATTTGGATTTGATTTTGATGATACTTTTAATATATTCATAAATTAGTTCCCCCTATTATATTTGAAATTTATTTTAATATATTAACTAGGTACTAGTTTTAAAATTATTATTTAGCATATTCAATCGCCCTTGTTTCACGGATTACATTTACTTTTACTTGACCTGGATAATCCAGTTCTGATTCGATATTTTTTACTATATCTCTAGCAGTATGAATCATCTGAGCTTCCGTTATTTCATCAGGTTTTACTATGATTCTTATTTCCCTACCAGCTTGTATTGCATAAGATTTTTCAATACCGTCATATGAGTTTGCAATTTCTTCCAATTTTTTAAGTCTTTTAATATAAGATTCTAAAGTTTCTCGCCTAGCACCAGGTCTAGCAGCAGAGATTGCATCAGAAGCTTGTACTAAGACAGCTTCTATGGTTTTAGCTTCTACGTCACCATGATGTGCTTCTATGGCATGTAAAATATCTTTAGATTCCTTATATCTTTTAGCTAAATCCACACCTATGTCTACATGAGGTCCTTCTACTTCGTGGTCAATAGCTTTTCCAATATCATGTAGTAACCCTGCTCTTTTAGCTATTCTTACATCACAGCCTAATTCGGCAGCCATAATTCCTGATAAATGTGAGACTTCTATGGAGTGCTTTAAGACATTTTGACCATAGCTTGTTCTATATTTAAGTCTACCTAATAATTTAATCAATTCAGGATGAAGTCCGTGTATTCCTACATCAAATGCTGCTTCTTCTCCTGCTTCTCGAATAATATTATTTACTTCTTTTCTAGCTTTTTCCACCATTTCTTCAATTCTAGCAGGATGGATTCTACCATCTACAATAAGTTTTTCCAGGGCTATCCTAGCAATTTCTCTTCTTACAGGATCAAAACCCGACAACACTACTGCTTCAGGGGTATCATCGATTATTAAATCAATTCCCGTTAAGGTTTCTAAAGTTCTAATATTACGGCCCTCTCTACCAATTATCCTGCCTTTCATTTCATCATTTGGCAATGTAACCACTGTAACAGTAGTTTCTGCTACATGATCAGCAGCATATTTTTGTATAGCTATAGATATTATTTCTCTAGCATTTTTTTCAGAATCTTCTTTTGCTTGATTTTCTAATTCTTTTATCATCATAGCTGATTCATGAACAATTTCTTTTCTTGTTTCATTTAATAAAAGTTCCCTTGCATCATCTGAAGTCAAACCTGATAGTCTCTCTAATTCTAAAACTTGGCTTTCATATACTTCATCAATTTTAGACTTTATATCTTCTATTTCCTTTTTCTTCTTAGATAAACTTTCTTCCTTTTTTTCTAAGTTTTCAGATTTTCTTTCAATATTTTCTTCTTTGGTGATAATGCGTTTTTCAAGTTTCTGAATTTCTGATCTTCTTTCACGATTTTCTTTTTCCACTTCATTTTTCAATCTAAGCATTTCTTCTTTTGCTTCTACTACAAGAGCTTTTTTATTAGCTTCTGCATCTCTTTCTGCATCATTAATTAATTTTTTAGCTACTTCTTCAGCATTATTTATCTTACCTTCACCGATATTTTTTCTTATAAAATATCCAGCAATAATTCCAATAATTGCTCCAAGAATTGCACTAATTAGTAAATTTTGAATGATTAAACACCTCCATTTGTATTAAGTTTTCAAATTCCATAACATATTTTTATTATTATTAACAATAAACCTTTTTATATAAAAATATAAGTTTATTAAATCAAAACAATAAACATTTATAGATACATACAATTCAATTTTATTACTTTTAAAAGGTAATGTCAAGATATTATTAGTATGTTATCTTAGTAAGAGAAGTAATGGAACCTTTTAAATCGACTTTATAAGAATTACTTCCAATTGCAGCTAAATGATTGTTATGAGTAACCATAATAATTTGTCTATTAAAAAGTTCAGAAGTTTGCTTTAAAAATTCAGCAACATTGAAAATATATTCATCGCTTACATGTTTACCAGGCTCATCTAATATTAAAGGCCCTTGAATTTTAGGCTTATGTGTTTGAAGAAATGCAATTCGTAATGCTAGAGAAACAATGTCAACTACTCCACCACCCCTTGACAATTCAGGTTTGGTTTTAATTAGTATATCTTCTAATTCATTTATTACGTAGAATTCAGCATTTGATTTACCTCTTTGCTCGTCAATTTCAATTAAAAACTCAATATTAGTTTCAAATATATATTGCAAGCACTTGGTAACCAAAGATTCAACTTGGATTTTGGCTTGACTTCTTGCATACTCAGAAGTTCTTTGCAATAATATACCAACTTTACCTAGTAATTCTACTTTATCTTCTTTTTGTTTAGCATTTTCCTTAAAAGCTTGCAATTGTTCTTTAGTTTTATCTCTCTTACCAGTTTCACGAGCTAAAAATTCTTTTAGCTCGTTTAAATTGCCTTTTAATTCTTTAGAATTATTAATCATTATATCACTTCTTTTCTAGTAAATCTTTTGGAATTAAACTATTAGCTTCTACAAATAGTCTTTCTATTTCTAAAGTTAATTTATCAATTTCACTTTCCAAATCCTCAGGCCTTACCCCTAATTCCTTTAATTCCTTATTTATTTCTTCTTCTTGATGATTTAACTGCTCTAATCGAGCCTCTGCCTTATACTTTAGGTTTTTAACTTGTTCTAAATTCTGTTTTAAAGTACTTAATTCTTTCTCATAATCCATAATTATACCTCCTACTTGTATTGATCGATAATATGGTTTGCTTTTTCACTATCAATATCACTAAAACATAAGGGACAAGTACCTTCCTTCAAAAGGATATCCTTATATTCACTTGATAAAATATCAAATTTGTTTTTATAATTTATAATTTCATTATTTAATTTAGCCATTGCTTTTCTATTAGCATAGAAATTAGATGATAATTTTATAAGATGGTTAATAGTATTTAATTTTTTTTCAATTTTTAAAGATTGATCTGAAATCCTATCTATTTCATTTAATTTACTTATATATACACTACCAATTGATAAACTATGTTTTACATTAATTATTTTCTTTTTGATTTGGGATAAAACTTTTAATTGAATATTGTTATTGTTAATTTTTTCTATATTATTTTCTACCATATCTAAATTTATTAACTTATTAATAATATTTTTGTAAATTTTCATATTATTGGAAGTTAATTTAATGTTCTTATTTATAATATTTAATTTATATTTTTTAACCAACAATATAGAAATTTTATCAATATTTTCTTTAACTACATCTATATTTGCAAGGCTTGTAACGATTTTATTATTTACTTGCATATTTACTTTGGTCTTTTTTAGAGATAAATTTTGTTTGTTTAATTGTTTATATTTTATAAGTTTTAATTCTATATTACTGAATAAATGTTCTGCATCATGGAAATTTCTAAGCTTTTTAAGATAAATATTTAGCTTAAGAGTTTCAGCTTTTATTTCACTAGTTTTTAATAATATTTCTTTATATTTAACTAATTGTTTTTCTTTATAATCAATTTTATTAAATATATTTTCTAATTTACTCACTTTTTTGCTTAATGCATCTAAATAATCATATTTAGATAAATCTTTCTCTAGTTTTATAATGTTATCATCAATAATTCTCTTGTTGTTTGACAAACTTCTGCTTTCCCTTAAAGTTTCTTTTAAGGCATCATCAATAATATCAACGCCTACTAGGTAGCCTATAGAGCTAGCTCTTATTGAACCTTTTTCTGAAAGTAGAAATGCACCTTCTAATTGATCACTAATATTGATTGTTTTTGATACACTTTTGTCTAGTAAAATCTTTTTAATGCCAGTTGCTTCTAATATTTCATCTGGTACATTTGTGCCAAATCCTTCAAACTTTAGTTCTGTGTCAAGTTCATCATATAAATAATAGGTATTTTTGCTTTTACTCCTATATCTCTTTATCTTTGTGTCATCACTAAAGATAATAGTTACGGCACATTCAGATTCACCTTCTCTAATAAAATAATCTCCAGAAGGTTCATTATAAAGGGCCCATTTAATGCCTCTTAAAATGGCAGTTTTTCCACTGTCAGAAGGACCGACAATAACATTTAATCTACTATCTAAATCAACAACCGTATATTTATGAGATTGAAAATTTTCTAATATAACTCTTTTAATATATTTCATTTATCCACCTCTAAAAGATTCCATTTGAACCTTGGCAATTCTTCTAAGTGCCTCTTCTATAACCTGATCCTCTACACCGTCTGCATTTGAGACCTGCATTAAAACTTCATTTATATCCATTTTTTCATAATTCATAGCTGCATTAATAGTTTGTTTGAACTCCAGCATTCGCTCGTTTTTGAATAAATTATTTTCTATCTCTTTTCTATCTAAAACATCTTCACCTGAATATGCACTATCTAAATATATTGATTCAATACAAACAGCTTCTTTTAAATTAATTATCATAACCTTAGGTTTTCTTTCTATTTCCCTTAAACTATTGGTAATCCTTACCATGCTACCAGGATTGATAAAATATTTACCATTAATCTCCATGGTTTTAAAGCCACTATGGTAATGACCAGATAAAGTTATATCTGCCGCTGTATCTTTAATATCATCAACTAGGGTATAAGGGATTCCTTTGATAAATGGCCTATCCAATAACATTCCATGAATCATGTGAATATTATAGTTCACGTCTGGATTTTTTTCATTTAATAAGTAATATTTTAAATTTTCTTTGCTATCAATGTCGTATATATAAGGCTGACCCGAAAGTTGTACCTTTATATTGTTTTTTTCAAGAATAATCTTTTTATTATTTATAATACTAATAACTCCTAACACATCTAATAATCCTAGCATTGTTCTGTGGATTGTTTCAGGGTTATGACCGTATATATCATGATTACCACTTACTAAATAAAATGGAACTTTGATTTTAGATAGAATTTTAGCAAATCTGCTTACAATAGAAATAGATACATCAGGTCTATCAAACAAATCTCCTCCATGTAGTACAAAATCTATATTGTCTTTTTCAATAATATTAATAATTTCTATTAGTTTATTTTCTACAGTATCAATAAAGGAGTCTTTCCTATTTTTAGGATTAGTACCCCGAATATGGGTGTCTGTAAAATAGAGTAATTTCAAAGTATCACCTCAAAAACAAAACCTCCTTTAGGAGGTTTAATTTATTATTTATCTTTATTTTTAGTATCTTCAACAACCTCTTTAGATTCACTGTTGTCATCTATCAAATTATATTTTATTCGAATTTTATTTTCTATTTCTAACGCTATTTCTGGATTTTCTATTAAAAAATTCTTTGAGTTTTCCCTTCCTTGTCCTAATCTATGGTCACCATAGCTATACCATGAACCAGCCTTATCAACAATATCTGCGGTGACGCCGGCATCTAGAATGTTACCTTCTTTGGAAATACCCATACCATACATTATATCGAATTCGGCTTGTTTAAAAGGAGGTGCGACTTTGTTTTTTACTACTTTAACTCGAGTTCTATTACCAAGCATTTCATCACCTTGTTTGATGGTTTCAATTCGCCTAATATCCAATCTAACACTGGCATAAAACTTTAAGGCTCTTCCCCCAGAAGTAGTTTCTGGACTACCAAACATGACCCCGATTTTTTCCCTAAGTTGATTGATAAAAACCACTGTACTCATTGATTTGTTTATAGTACCAGCAAGCTTTCTTAAAGCTTGGGACATAAGTCGTGCTTGAAGGCCCATATGACTATCTCCCATTTCACCTTCTATTTCAGCCTTAGGAACAAGGGCTGCTACAGAGTCAACAACAATAATGTCTACAGCACCACTTCTTACTAAAGATTCAGTAATTTCTAGAGCTTGTTCTCCAGTATCAGGTTGTGAAATTACTAGATTTTCAATATCTACACCTAATTTTTTTGCATAACCTGGATCTAGAGCATGTTCTGCATCTATAAAAGCTGCTATGCCCCCTAATTTTTGTGCCTCAGCAATCATATGAAGGGCAACAGTTGTTTTTCCCGATGATTCTGGACCATATATTTCAATAACTCTTCCTCTGGGTATTCCGCCAATACCTAGGGCAATATCAAGATTTATGGACCCCGTTGGTATTACATCCAAATCTAATTTTGCGTCTCCCCCTAAACGCATTATAGATCCTTTACCGAATTGTTTTTCTATTTGACCTATTGCCAAGTCTAAAGCTTTTTTCTTTTCAATGTTTTCAGTCATTTTTCATCCAGTTTTAACTGGATTCACCCCTTTCTTTTGTTCGAACTCTAGTTCTAATTCTATATTATAGTATATACATTATTAAGTCAATCATATTATGACAAAAATTTTATTAATTCATAAAAACATTTTGAAACGGCTTTATCTTGTATGGAATTTCTATTTCCATTGAAATTGCATTTAATTATTTTGTTTTTATTTCTATCTGCTATACATATATACACTAAGCCTACAGGTGATTTATCATTATTAGTTTTTGGGCCTGCATATCCTGTAGTAGATATGACTAAATCCAAATTAGTTTTGTTTAATAAACCAATAGCCATGGATAAAGCGGTTTCTTTGCTGACAGCACCAAATTGATCCAATTTATTATCACTTACTTTTACTTCTTCAACTTTGGCCTTATTACTATAAGTGATTATAGATCTATCAAAAACTTGAGATACACCAGGTATTCGCGAAAACTTTCCACTTAACAAACCACCAGTGCATGACTCACAAAAGCCTATTTTATAGTTTAGTTTTTTTAACAATTCATAAGCTATATTTTCAATTGGCATATTATCAAAACCGTATACATAATCTTTAAATCTGTCTTCCACTATATTAACTAATTCCTGTATTTTATCTAGAATTCCATCTATATTATCCTCACATTGACCAATTATTTTTATTTCCACTTCTGTTTCTTTAGCATAAGTTGCAATATTTATATTAGGATCATATTTCAATAAATCTCTTAAATTCATCTCTACATAAGACTCGCCTATGTCTGTAAGATTTATGGATTTTGCTATAATGTGATTTTTACCAGATAATAGGGGTAAAACCTCATTTATAAACATAGGTCTCATTTCCCTTGGCGGTCCTGGCAAAAGAATTATTTGCTTGTTGTCAATAGTTAGGAATATTCCTGGAGCTGTTCCTACAGAGTTTGATAAAAATTTGCTGTTTTCTATTCTATAAGATTGTTTCAAATTATTTTCCGTCATTCCATTTGTGGAATTTAAAAACATAGATTTAATATTTTTCTCCATGTCTATATCATATATAAGTTCTAAATTAAATGTCTTAGCAACTACTTCTTTAGTTAAATCATCTAGTGTAGGGCCTAAACCGCCAGTTGTGATGATTAAATCTACTCTTTCTATAGATGAGTTTAAAACACTTGTAAGTCTTTCTTCATTATCATCTACAGATGTATGAAATAATGTTTGTATACCTATTTCTTGCAATTTATTGGCTATAAATTTACTATTTGTATTTAATGTGCTTCCTAAGGTTATCTCTGATCCAACTGATATAATTTCTGCTGTTATCACTTAATCATCCTTCCCTATTTGTGACCTAGTTTTAAAGCTGATTTGTTTTTATAAATATAGTCTATTCCGGATATTATTGTAAAAAACAATGATAGATACAACATTATTTTGTCAAAAGGAAAGTTTATTAGCACAAAGGGATAATTATTAAGTAATATTGATATTATAGCAACTAATTGGCTTATGGTTTTTATCTTTCCTAAAGGAGAAGCTGCTATGGTTATTCCTTCAGAGGCAGCAATGATTCTAAAACCAGTTATAGTAAATTCTCTAGCTATTATTATAACAACCACCCATCCAGGTATTTTACCTAAATCAACTAGGGATATCAAGGCAGCAGATACAAGAATTTTATCAGCTAAGGGATCAGCAAATTTACCAAAATTAGTGATTAAATTTCTGCTCCTAGCAATATATCCATCTAAAGTATCTGTTAAAGAAGCAAAAATAAATATAATTGCCGCTAAATAAGTACTGTATTCTAGATTGGAATATAGTACTATCATAAACACTGGAACCAAAGTAACTCTAAATATAGTAATCTTATTAGCTAAATTCATTTTATAATCTCTCCTATTAAGTCATATTCTAAATAGTTAATAATTTTAACTTTTACAAAATCGCCAACATCTAAATTTTCCTTGCTGTCAATATATATAACTCCATCTATATCTGGGCTATCCATATAAGACCTTCCTATATAATTATTATGTCCATTATATTCTTCAACTAAAACAGTATAGACTTTATTTACTTTGCTCATCATAATTTCTTCTGAAATAGATTTTTGTATTTCCATTATTTTATTTTTTCTTTCAATCTTAATTTCTTCAGATATTTGATCAGCCAAATCATATGCAGGAGTATCTTCTTCTTTAGAATAAGTAAACACACCTAATTTATCAAATTTTACTTGGGAAATAAATTCACATAATTCATTGAAATCATCATCTGTTTCCCCTGGAAATCCTACTATAAAGGTAGTTCTTAGTATAATACCTGGTATTTCTTTCCTTAAATATTTTATAAGAGATAAAATATCATTTTTATTAGTCCTTCTATTCATTGCTTTCAAGACATTATTACTAATGTGTTGAAGTGGAATATCTACATATTTAACTACCTTATCATTGTTTTTTATTGAAGAAATCAATTTTTTAGAAAAATTATCTGGATATAGATACAAAAGTCTAATCCATTGGATACCTTCAATTGAATTAAGTTTTTCAATTAATTTATATAAAGAGTATTCCCCATACAAATCTATGCCGTAGTCACTGGTGTTTTGTGCAATAAGAATAATTTCCTTTACTCCTTTACTTGCTAAGGATTCTACTTCTTTCACAATGTCTTCAATGTATCGGCTTCTATGTTTTCCTCTCAGCTTAGGTATAATACAGTAGGTACAGAAGTTATCACACCCCTCTGAAATCTTAACGTACTCTGTTTTGTTAAAGTTAATTCTATTGATCTCCTCCAAATATATTTGGTTTATATTATCAGTTATTTTAATTTTATTTAAATTGTTATCTAAATCATTTATTACAGATAAAATTTCTTTTATATTTCCAGTTCCAATTACTGCATCAACTTCATGTATTTCTTCCAAAAGCTCTTCAGAATACCGTTGAGCTAAACAGCCAGTTAAAATTAAATACTTACAATTAGCTTGGGTTTTATATTTAGTCATTTCCCATATAATTTCAATAGATTCCTCTTTTGCATCATTTATAAATCCGCAAGTATTTACAATAATAATATCAGCTTCTTCTAAAAAATCAGCAATAGAGTATTTGTTGTTTGTTAATATACTTTCCATTAACTCTGAATCTATTTGATTTTTTGAACATCCTAATGTTGCTATATAAACTTTCCTTAAATTCATTTTATTCCTCCCTTGATGATAAATCCAAATCATCTTTTGTTATGAGGACTTTCCTAGGCTTACTCCCCTCAAATCCTCCTACCATTCCTTTTTCCTCTAATTCATCTATAATTCTAGCAGCCCTAGCATGTCCAATTCTTAACTTTCTCTGTAAATGTGAAATAGAGGCTTGCTCTTCTTCAATTATAATGGATATTGCATCGGGTATAAGTTCATCACTGTTTTCAAAATTGGTGGTTATATTATTTTCTATGGTTTCAATTGCTTCTTCATTATATTTAGTGACATGATCTTCTTTTAAAGAGTTTACTATGTTTTCCACTTCTATATCAGATATAAATGCCCCCTGAATTCTTTTGGGTTTGGAATAAAAAGAAGGATAAAAAAGCATATCACCTTTCCCTAGTAATTTTTCAGCTCCCCCCATATCTAATATGGTTCTTGAGTCCGTATTAGATGAAACAGCGAAGGATATCCTAGAGGGGATATTAGCCTTGATAGTACCTGTAATAACATCTACAGAAGGCCTTTGGGTTGCTACAATCAAATACATTCCAGCTGCTCTTGCCATTTGTGCCAACCTGCATATGTAATCTTCGATTTCTTGTGGTGCAACCATCATTAAATCTGCTAATTCATCGATTATTATAACAATCATAGGTAATTTTTTATCCTTATTATTTTTAAATTTTTCATTATATGATTTAATATCTCTTACATTATTTTTTGCGAAGACTTTATATCTTCTTCCCATTTCTTCAACAGCCCAATTCAGGGCAAAAGAAGATTTTTTTGCATCAGTTACAACCGGTATTAATAAATGTGGAATACCATTATAAACATTAAGTTCAACAACCTTTGGGTCTATTAGTAATAATTTTACTTCTTCAGGAGATGACTTATATATTATATTCATGATAATCGTATTAATACAAACAGATTTACCTGAACCTGTGGCACCTGCAATTAGTAGGTGTGGCATTTTATCTATAGTAGAAACTATTACTTTTCCAGATACATCTTTTCCTAAAGCTAAAGGTATACTTGACTCTATTTCCTCGTATTCCTTGGATAATATTATTTCTTTAAATAAGACATTGCTTTTAATCCTATTTGGTACTTCTATACCTACTGCTGCCTTACCAGGTATTGGTGCTTCAATTCTAATGTCAGAGGAAGCTAGGCTTAAGGCTATGTTATCAGATAATGAAACGATTTTGCTTAACTTGATCCCTGGCGCAGGCTTAAGCTCATAGCATGTTATAGTAGGTCCCTTATTAATTTGAACCAATTGTGCATCTATACCAAAATTTTTCATTGTTTCCTTTATAATTTTAGCGTTCTTTCTTACTTGGTTTTCATCATCAATATTTCTATCGGTATTTGGACTATTCAATAAAGAAATTGGTGGAATATTGTATTGGTGTATATTAGATTCATTGGTTGATTTATTTTTTATCTCTTCTTCGATATTGATTACTTCCTTTTTTACCTTAACAGGGTTAGGAAGGTCTAATGATTCTGATTGCCTGAAATCTAAAATTGCTATATCATCTTGCGTTCCTTCTATAAGCTTAGTAGCTTTTTTAGTCATTTTGGACTTAGTAAAATCTTTTTCTTTATTGGTAAATTGATTTTTTATTAATACGAATAATTCTTTAATTTTTATGTCTGTAATCAATAAAATATTAATTATAATAACAAAAGACAATATTAGATAAGTTCCTGAACCAAATAAATGATAAAAAGAAAATCCAAATAAACTTCCAATTGTTCCCCCACCCTTACCTATTGAACTTAATTCAATAGATTTCTTTATTCTATATGTAAAGGTATAATCCAAAGAATTTACGCCATCTAATATAATCAAAACACTTAAAAAAATCATCAATATACATATATTTATTTTGATTTCTCTTTCGTCAAATTTATTTATAATAAGAATTAATCCTATTATAATCAAGATAATAGGAAACATATATGCCCCAAAACCCATAAGAAAAAAGGAAATATTTTTAAACATAGAACCTACCATCCCCATATTAAAATCAAATAGGCTTATACCAAATATTAAACCAAGTAATATTATGCTAATTCCTATAATATCTTGGTTGAAATTATGGGTTTCCTTGTTTTTATGTTTTTTTACTTTCGGTTTTGAAGAATTTTTGTTTTTAGTCAATAGACTCACTCCAGTTCATTTTATTAAAGGACATTATCTAAAGTATTAATAGCTAGTCCTACTTAAGGATCTAATTTAAAAAGATTTGCTTAGATAGCCCCCTTTAAATATTATCCTGTAATTATTATAGCATAATTTTACTATCTAATCTATTTTTTATTAGCTATCATATCTCTAAGTTTCTTTATAGCATCAGAAAAACCACCTACTTCATTTATTAATTTATAATCAACTGCTTCACTACCTATTAGTATTGTTCCAACATCATTTGCTATTTCATCCGTAGAGTACATTAACTTCATTATAGATTCTTTATCTATTGCAGAGGTTCTAATGATAAAGTTTATTATTCTTTGTTGCATCTTTTGAAAATATCTAAAAGTTTGAGGAACACCTATAACCAAACCAGTAGTTCTAATTGGATGAATAGTCATGGTTGCAGTAGGAACAATAAAAGAATAGTTGGTAGAAGTAGCTAGTGGTACTCCAATGCTATGGCCTCCCCCTAATACTAGAGAAACCGTTGGCTTATCAATAGAGTTAATAAGCTCAGATAGGGCTAATCCAGCTTCAACATCCCCCCCTATGGTATTGAGTATGATAAACAATCCTTCTATTTTAGGGTTCTCTTGGGCAGCTATTAATAAGGGAATTATATGCTCATACTTAGTAGTTTTTTTATCATTGGAAGAAATAGAGTGTCCTTCTATTTCACCTATTATTGAAATATACTGAATAGTATTTTCAAATTCTGGAATATTACTGATTCCCAATTCTGTAATATTATTTACATCTTCCTTATCTTCTTCATTGTTAATATCTCTTTTTTCTTTATCCATTTTTCCTCCTATAACTGTAAGTATTTGTAGTTATATCATTTACTTATAATTTAATAATATTCAAAGTAAAAGAGTATATATGGATATACTCTTTTACTTTGAATATTATTTGCTATCTAATTCAATAATTATCATATCATAGCCAATTTTTCTAATTGTATTCCAGGGAATTTCAATTCCCTGACTTTCTAAACCTAAAAGCCGCATTCCAATTTTTTTAGTGGGAACTAAAAGACTAATTATTTCCCCTGTTTCTTCATCAATTATAAGATCACTGTCAGCTATTAGGCCTAATCTTTCCCCATTATTTAAATTTACTATTTCTTTATTACCTAATTCCATTAAGCGCATATTATCTCCTCCAAAATTGGTTATACTTTATAATATGATAGAAATTAAGATATATGTGTTGACAAATTTTATTATATATACTTGCAACTAATAACCTGAATGTCCGAAGCCACCCTCATCTCTCAATGTTTCATCTAATTCTTTTACTTCTATTAAATTTACATTTTCATATTTTATAAATACTATTTGGGCGATTCTATCTCCCTTATTTATTATATAATCTTCTTTGCTTAGATTTACCAGTATTACTTTCAATTCACCCCTATAGTCGCTATCAATTGTCCCAATTCCATTAGCTAGAGTTATACCATGTTTTAATGCCAGGCCAGACCTTGCTCTAATTTGTCCTTCATATCCATTGGGAATAGATATATAGAGGCCTGTTTTTATTAACTTTCTTTCTAAGGGTTTTAATAGTACCTGGTCAATGATATTAGCTTGTAAATCCAATCCAGCGGCACCACTTGTTTTGTATTTGGGTAATTGAAATTGGCTTTTGTTTATTATCTTTATTTTCATCTAATCTTCCTCCTAATGTTATTTCAGTTATTTTCTAGTATATCACTTATTCTACCAATTTTATAATTATTTTCAAATAAGAATTCTATTATTTCTGGTAGGGCTTTAACTGTTTCTTCTGTGGGATGCATTAGTATAATTGCCGAATTATGTATTTTATCTGTTACTCTCTTAATTATTATATCTTTTGTGCTGTCATTTCTCCAGTCAATAGTATCAATACTCCACATAATTAGTCTATACCCTAAATCCTTTGCAGCCTTGATTGTATTATCATTATATGCTCCGGATGGGGGAGCAAAATATTTTAAATCTATACCTAAGGCCCCCTTAATAATATTGTCAGCCTTTAATATTTCAGTCCTATTCATTTCATAATTTAATTTATCATAATCTATATGGCTATATCCGTGATTTCCTATCTCATGTTTCTTTTCATGAATTTCTTTTAATAATTCATTATTTTTTTCAGCCCACTTTCCTGTTACAAAATACGTAATTTTTATCTTGTTTTCTTCAAGAATATTTAGCATCTTAGGAATATGTTCATTCCCCCAGTCAACATTACATGCAAAAGCTATTACCTTTTTATCTATATTGCCTTGATAAAAAACATCTGGGTTAAATGTTTCCTCAGTCCTATTATAAATTAATTTTAAAGATATTAATATTAATATTATTAATATTATAGTGATAAGAGTATATAGAGTTTTTTTCTTAAAAACAAACAATTTCATATACATCCCTCCAATCCTTTATATAATATTTATATTCATTGGATTAGAGATTATACACAAATAAAAACATGAACCAAATAGGTTCATGCATTGTAAAAAAATTATTTTTTTTCTTCTTTTGGTAAAACCGCTTTTCTAGAAAGATTAACCCGGCCTTGGTTATCGATTTCCATAACTTTTACCAAAACTTCATCTCCTACTGATAATACATCTTCTACTTTTTGAATTCTTTCTCTTGCAATATTAGATATATGGACTAATCCCTCTTTGCCATTAAGAACATCGACAAAAGCACCAAAGTTCATTATTCTTGTAACTTTTCCTAAATAAACTTCGCCAACTTCTATTTCTTTAACTATTTTTTCTATCATGTCTATTGCCCTTTCTCCTGCTTCAAAAGAAATAGCAGCAATAAAGACCTTTCCATCATCTTCAATATCTATTTTAACTCCGGTTTCATCTATTATTTTATTTATGATCTTTCCACCAGGTCCTATTATGTCTCTTATTTTATCTGGATTTACTTCCATGGTATATATTTTAGGTGCGTAAGTGGATACATTATCCCTTGGTATAGAAATAGCCTCTGCCATTTTGTTTAATATATGGATTCTACCTAATCTAGCTTTTTCTAATGCTTCTTCTAGTATTGGTTTACCTATACCAGAAATTTTGATATCCATCTGAATAGCAGTAATACCCTTTTCAGTACCTGCAATTTTAAAATCCATATCTCCTAGGTGATCTTCCATTCCTTGAATATCTGATAATATGGCTATTTTATCATTTTCCTTGATCATTCCCATTGCTATTCCAGCCACAGGAGCTTTAATAGGTACACCAGCATCTAATAAAGCCAAAGTGCTTCCACATACACTTGCCTGGGATGATGAACCATTAGAACTAAGGACTTCTGAAACAAGCCTAATAGTATAAGGGAACTCCTCTTCTGAAGGAATTACAGGCTCTAAGGCCTTTGATGCTAAGGCTCCATGACCTATTTCCCTTCTACCTGGTCCTCTCATTGGCCTAGTATCTCCTACGGAGTATGGTGGGAAGTTATAATGGTGCATATAACGTCTAGATTCTTCTTCTCCTAATCCATCAATTCTTTGTGCTTCACTGATTACACCCAATGTTGCAACTGTTAAAACTTGGGTTTGTCCTCTTGTAAATAATCCTGAACCATGTGTTCGAGGCAGTAATCCAACTTCACTAGTAATAGGTCTTATTTCATCAGGTTTTCTATTATCGGGCCTTAAGCCTTCTTCAACTATAAGCCTTCTAACTTCTGATTTTAACATGTTTTCTATTATGTTACTTATATCTTTTTCAGATTCCGGATACTTTTCTATGAATACATTCATAATATCTTCACTTACATTATCTATATTTTCAATTCTTTCTAGTTTTTCGAATGTGCTTATAGCTTCTATAAGTTTTGTTTTGCCATATTCCAAAATTTCATTTTTAATTTCATCATCTGATTGAAATACTTCAAACTCTTTTTTTGGTTTTCCTACTTCTGCTTTTATTTTTTCTATGAATACACATAGTTTCTTTATTTCTTCATGAGCTGCTAGAATACCATCGAGAACAACCTTTTCAGTTACTTCTTTAGCACCAGCTTCTACCATCATAATTGCATCTTTGGTTCCTGATACAACCAAATCTATTTCTGACTTCTCTTTTTCTTCACTATTTGGATTGATTATAAATGTATCATCAATTAACCCAACTGCTACTGAAGCTGTTGGTCCATTAAAAGGAATATCAGATATGGATAAAGCTATTGATGAACCAATCATCCCTACAATCTCAGGGGAATGATCCTGATCAACAGATAAAACTGTTACAATAACTTGAACATCATTTCTAAATCCTTCTGGAAACAAAGGTCTTATGGGTCTGTCAATAAGTCTTGAAGTTAGAACTGCTTTTTCGCTGGGTCTTCCTTCTCTTTTAATAAATCCCCCAGGTATCTTTCCTACTGAATATAATTTTTCCTCATAATCAACACTTAAGGGAAAAAAGTTTATGCCGTCTCTAGGTTTATTTGAACCAGTTGCTGATGCTAATACAACAGTATCTCCATATTGTATTAAACAGGCACCTCCAGCTTGTTCTGCAACTTTTCCAGTAGTTACTATTAAATCCTTATCTACTAATTTGTATATAAATTGCTTTTCCATGCAATACCTCCTTGTGTTTATATCTTTATTATATCCTTTATTAAGAAATAAACTCTAATATAAATCAATAGAGCGGGAATCCCCGCTCTTATTAACGTCTAATGCCTAATCTTCCAATTAATGAACGATATCTTTCAATATCATTATTCTGTATATATCTTAGTAGACCTCTTCTTTGACCAACCATTTTAAGTAAACCTCTTCTTGAATGATGATCTCTTTTATGAGTCTTTAAGTGCTCATTTACAGAATTAATCCTATGAGTTAAAATTGCAATTTGTACATCAGGCGAACCCGTGTCACCATCATGTAATTTATACTCATTAATAATTTGTTCCTTAGTTTTTTTATCTAACAATTAAATACACCTCCAAAATCTTATTATATACTCCAATAGCTGCGTAATACGTCGAGGAAACGTAAAACAAAGCTAAAGGTACCATACAAACTAATATTATCATAACAAACTATAATTGTAAATATGAATTTTGCTTTTTTATCCATTCTATATCTAATTCCATTTGCTTTATTAAACTTGCAATATTGCTAAACTTAATATTATCTCTTATAAAATCGATAAATTTAATTTCTATAGTTTTTCCATAGATATTTTGATTAAAATCTATTATATAAGTTTCAAATTTTAGGTCGTTATTATTAAATGTAGGATTATATCCAATACTTGTTGCAGATAGATATTTTTTATTATCCACAATAGTATTTGTCATATAAACCCCGGACTTTGGTATTACATAATTATTTATAAGTTTAATATTGGCAGTAGGAAATCCTAAATCTGTTCCCCGGCTGTCTCCACTGATAACCTTACCGATTACTGAATACTCCCTAGCTAAAATTTGTGTAGCATCTTTTATCTTTCCCAAACTTATTAAATTTCTTATATTTGAACTACTAATTATTTCTTTATTTGAATATACAGGGGGTAAAATATTAACTTTAATATCAAATTTCTTACCTAATTCAATTAAATAATTAGAATCCCCAGATGCTTTATGTCCGAATTTATAGTCAAAACCTATAGTTATAAGCTTAGTATTCATCCTCTCTAAGATAATATTCTTAACAAATTCTTCCCCTGTTAATTGCATAAACTTCTCATCAAAATTTATTAAATAGACAATTTCCACACCAAGTTTATTTGCAATCTTTATTTTTTGATTAATATTTGTAATAATACTCTGTTTTTCTGGATTTATTACAGTTTTAGTGTGTTTTTTAAATAACAGCAAGGAAGGTATAAAATTATTTTCCTCAGATTGTGTTACCATAGACTTTATTAATTCTTGATGTCCTGAATGTATACCATCAAAATTTCCTAGGGCTGTGCCTGTATTAAATCTAGTTTCTTTATAATTTGACAATTCTATAATTTCCATATATTCCACCCTATATTAAAACTTTATCCATTTTTAATAACAAATTAGATTCAGCATTTATAATTCTTCCTATTCCAATAAACTCTTCTTTACAATATATTCTATAGATTTCTCCCAAATCAGGCTTAATGACACTATTAAATATTGGCCCTTCTAATGAAATTTTAACACCATTTATCAATCTGGAATAATACTCGTCTTCTATGACGATTTTTTCAATATGGGGTAGGGCCTTGTCCATAGGAATAAGAATTGATTTTATTTCTTCAATATTTAAATTTTGTATATATTCTAAGCTATAGGCATCTTCTATTTTAAAAGAACCTGTACTTATTCTTGTTAAGCTTGACATATGACCAAATGTGCCTAGGTCAATACCTATATCATTGCATAAAGTTCTAATGTAAGTTCCCTTAGAACATTTTACTTTAAAAGTTATTATTTTATTATCTTCAATTTGTAAAATATTTAAATTATATATATTAATGTTCCTACTTTTTCTTTCAACAGTTATTCCTTCTCTTGCAAGTTCATAAAGTTTTTTTCCCTTATGCTTTAAAGCAGAATACATTGGGGGTATTTGTTTTATCTTTCCTTCAAATTTATTCATCGAATCTATAATTTCACTTTCACTGACTATTTCGTTAGAACTCCTAATTACCGTTCCCGTAGAATCTTGAGTATCTGTTTCAGTACCAAGAGTTAATTCTCCAATATATTCTTTATCTAAATTTAAAAGATATTCTGATATCCTAGTGGAACTACCTATACAAATAGGTAATACACCAGTAGCCATAGGATCTAAGGTTCCAGTATGTCCAATCCTTTTTATTTTTAGTTTTTTCCTTAAAAAATGAACCACATCATGAGAGGTCATACCTGCAGGTTTTAATATATTAATTACGCCTTTCATATTTTCACCTATAATACTTTCTTTAATTCATCTATCAAGACTTGTTTGGCAAAGTTTAATGAGTTGTTAATAGTACATCCCGCTGCTCTTACATGTCCGCCACCATTAAACTTTGAACAAATTGCTGACACATCAACATATCTTTTACTTCTCATACTGACTTTTATTTCATTTTCTTTAATTTCTTTTAACATAATTGCAACTTCTACAGGCTCAATATCCCTTATATAAGAGACAATGCCCTCTGTCTCTTCCATTTTAGCACCTGTATTTAATAGTATATCATTAGTAACCTGTACTAGGGCAATTTTATCATTAAAATAAGTTTCCAACTTTTCTAGAGTTTTTATAAACAACTTAGTCTTCTCCATGCTTTTATTTTGATAAATATTAAGGATTACGTTTTTCTTGTCTATACCTATATCTAATAATTCAGCTGCAATTAAATGGGTTTCAGCTCTTGTATTATCATACATAAAACTTCCCGTATCTGTAGATATGCCTGTATAAATACAAGTACCCATATCCCCATCGATTTCAATATCTAGAACTTTTATCATCTTAAATATCAATTCAGCAGTAGACCCAGACTTACTGTCTACAACGTTTATATCACCATAATTAGTATTACTTATATGATGATCAATATTTATTACAAAATTAGCCTTATCAATTAATATTTTATTATGACCTAATCTATCAATATCGCTTGAATCAACTGTAATAAACAAATCAACATCACTATAATTATCGACTTTCTTAATATCTTCAATTCCAGGTAAAAACTTGAAATCAGATGGTATAGGATCAGTTTCAACCATAAAAACTTTCCTATTAATCTTTTTTAAAGCTAAAGCTAAAGCTAAAATAGATCCTAAGTTATCCCCATCTGGCTGTACATGAGAAGCTATATAAATATTTTCACTTTCTAATATTTTCTCTTTAGCTAAGTTCATTTGTTTATTTAACATATTATTCATCAATATCTTCCTGATTATTAGTTTTATCTTTATTTACCTCATCTATTAATTTTGATAAGTAAATGCCTTTTTCAATAGATTCATCTAAATGAAACTTTGGCTCAGGGGCATATCTTAAATCTATTTTCTTAGCTATCTCACTCCTAATAAATCCCTTTGCATTATTTAATCCAGCAATTGTATCTTCCTTATCTTTTTCATCACCTAATACAGATACATAAATATTTGCAAAGCTCAAATCTCTAGTAACTTCTACCTTTGTTACGGTTGTCATTTCATTTATTCTTGGATCTTTTAATCCATTGTATATAAGTTCTGAAACAACTCTCTTTACTTCTCCTGAAATACGATTCAACCTTTTATTATTCATTTTTTCACCTCTATTTATTTACTTCCTTTTTATTTCTTTTAAAATATAAGCTTCTAAGATGTCTCCTTCTTTAATATCATTATAATTTTCAAGGCCTAAACCTGCCTCATAGCCGGCTAATACTTCTCTAGCATCATCTTTAAATCTTTTTAATGAAATAATGCCACCTTCAAATATAACTATATCATCTCTCAAAAGTCTGATTTTTGAATTCCTAGTTATCTTTCCATTACTAACATGAATTCCTGCTACACTATTACCTGTAGGCAACCTAAATGTAGCTCTAATTTCAGCTCTACCTATTACCTCTTCAACTATTGTAGGTGCATGCATACCCATAATTGCAGATTTGATATCTTCAATAGCTTCATAGATTATTCTATAAGTCCTAATATCAACCTTTTCCCTTTTGGATACCTCTGTAGCATTTAAATTAGGTCTAACATTAAACCCTACTACGATTGCATTGGAAGCTGATGCTAACATAATGTCAGATTCAGTTATTCCACCTACTCCAGTATGGATAATATTTGTCTTAACTTCTTCTGTGTCAAGTTTTTCTAAAGATTGTTTTAAAGCTTCTATAGAACCCCTGACATCCCCTTTTATAATTATATTTAAATCTTTTATTTCACCTAATTTAATTTTTTCAAATAAATCATCCAAGGAAACCTTTTGATCAGACCTCATCTGCTGTGCTCTATATATACCTTTATTGTCCTCTGCTAATGCTCTAGCAGTCTTTTCATCATCAACTCCATACAAGAGGTCTCCTGCATTGGGAACTTCTGACAAACCTAGAATAACAACTGGCATAGACGGACCAGCTTCTTCAACCTTATTACCCTTATAATCAAACATGGCTCTTATTCTACCTGAAGCGGAACCGGAAACTACCAAATCGCCTACTTTTAAAGTACCCTTTCCTACTAGAACAGTTGCCATAGGTCCCTTACCTTTATCTAGTTGAGCTTCTACAATTGTACCAACAGCATTTCTATTGGGGTTTGCTTTTAACTCTTGCATTTCTGCAACAAGTAAAATCATTTCAAGAAGTTCATCAATTCCTTCATTTTTTAATGCTGAAACAGGAACTGTAATAGTGTCTCCACCCCAGTCTTCTGGCATTAAGCCATTTTCTACTAGTTCTTGTTTTAATTTATCAATATTTGCGGAAGGCTTATCAATTTTATTTATTGCCACAATTATAGGAACTTCTGCGGCCTTAGCGTGGTTAATAGCCTCTATGGTTTGGGGCATAACGCCGTCATCTGCTGCTACAACTAGTATTGCTATATCTGTAACCTGAGCACCCCTTGCACGCATTGAAGTAAAAGCTTCATGGCCTGGAGTATCCAAGAAAGATATTTTCCTGTTATTAACATCAACTGAATAAGCGCCTATATGCTGGGTTATTCCTCCAGCTTCTGAAGATGTTACACTTGTTTTCTTTATTGCATCTAGTAAAGAGGTCTTTCCATGATCAACATGACCCATTACAGTTACTATAGGAGCCCTTGGCTTTAAATCTTCTTCCTTGTCTTCAAAATCTATCTCCAATTCATCTACTAAGGTACTTTCCTCTATTACTTCAATTTCCTTATCAATTTCTTCTACTATAAATTTAACATCAAATTCTTCACCTATTATAATGGCAATTTCACTATCAATTTCTTGATTTTGATTAACCATAACACCTAACTCAATAAGTTTGGTGATTACTTGTGATGGATTTACGCCAATTTTATCTGCTAAATCTTTTACAATTATGCTATCTCCAATTTCTATAATTACCTCATTCCCTTCCTGGATATTTTCATCTTCTTCCTTATCTTCT
This sequence comes from uncultured Tissierellaceae bacterium, assembly GCA_964637035.1. GTDB lineage: Bacteria > Bacillota > Clostridia > Tissierellales > Tissierellaceae > CAZMMV01. Next base: position 101,492 of record CAZWTU010000001.1, on the reverse strand, counting down.
TCATCTTTTAATAATGATTTTACCAATATTGCTTCTTCATTTGTTAAGGTACTCATATGACTATTAACTTCTAATCCTAATTCTTTTATATCTTCTATTAAATCTTTACTACTAGTTTTTAGTTCTTTTGCTAATTCATATATTCTTATTTTTTTCATTTATATACCCCCTATTATAATCAAAAAGGTGATATTTCTCATTTTTTACTGACTATTATTTTTAGCTCATCGTATATGTCCTTGGATATATCAACTTTTAAGGCTCTGTTGAGTTTGTTAGATTTCTCAACATCAGTAATGCATTCTATGTTAGTGCATACATATGCGCCTCGTCCGTTTATTTTACCACTTTCATCAATATTTACACCTTTTTCATTATCTTTTACTATTCTAATCAATTCATTTTTAGATTTTCTTTCACCACAAGCAATACATTTCCTTAAGGGAATTTTCTTTTTTTTCATAGTATCACCTCTTAATCAATCTCTATATCACTGAGTTCTTCAGATATCATTTCAATTTCTTCTTTATTGCTTTCTTCTACAAGTTCTATTTCATCAATTTGAAATTCTTCTTTGTATTGAGATTCAGATTTGATATCTATTTTCCAGTTTGTCAATTTAGCAGCTAATCTTGCATTTTGACCTTCTTTTCCTATTGCCAAAGAAAGTTGGTAATCTGGCACTACTACTATTGCAGATTTTTGTTTTTCATCTGGAATTACTTTTATAACCTTAGATGGACTTAAGCTATTACCTATAAATTCGCTTATATTGTTACTCCAAATTACTATATCAATCTTTTCGCCTTTTAATTCATTTACTATCTCTTTTACCCTATTTCCTTTAAATCCAACACATGATCCAAGGGCGTCTACATTAGGATCTTTTGAGTAAACAGCTATCTTGGTTCTGGACCCGGCTTCCCTTGAAACAGAAAAGATTTCTACCACTCCACTACTTATTTCTGGTACTTCTAGTTCAAAGAGCCTTTTCACAAGATTTGGATGGGACCTTGTTAATATTATTTGAGGACCCTTAGTAGTTTTTTTAACCTCTAATATCAAAACCTTCAGCCTATCACCTTGACTATAATTCTCATTTGAAATTTGTTCAGCCGGTGATAAGATACCTTCAGTTTTACCTAAGTCAATAAATACATTATTTTTACTTATTCTTTGAACTAAGCCTGTTATTATCTCATTTTCTCTGTTTATAAATTCATTATATATTACATCTCTTTCAGCATCACGAATTCGCTGAATAACAACTTGTTTAGCTGTTTGGGCTGCTATTCTTCCAAAGTCCCTAGGAGTTGTTTCAACTTTTACAATATCACCAATCTCGTATTTACTTTCAATTTGTTTTGCATCAGCTAAACTTATTTCTAAATATTCATTTTCTACTTCCTCTACTATTTCTTTAACAGCTACAACTTTTACTTTACCCGTTTTTTTATTTATTTCAACTTCAACATTTTCGGAAGAATTAAAGTTTTTTTTGTAACTGGAAATAAGTGCTGATTCCAGAGCATCGAATATTATTTCTTTAGAGATACCCTTATCTTTTTCTATCTCATCCAGGGCACCAATAAAATCTCCACTCATATTTTTACCTCCTTAAAATTTTACTGACAATTTTGCATTAACAATACTATTTCTTGGTATAACTATAAACTTATCATCCTCTATTCCGATTTTAATTTCCTCTTCATTAAAATTTAACAGGATTCCCTGAATTAATTTCTTTCCTTCTATAGACTCATATAATTTGATATCAAGCTCTTTTCCTAAATTACGCTTTAAATCCTTATTAGTTTTTAAAGGTCTATCTAAACCTGGAGAAGATACTTCTAGATAATATGGAACAGTTATTGGGTCATTCCTATCTAAAGCTTCGCTCAATATCTCACTCATTTTCTGACAATTATCTAAATTAATTCCCCCAGTTTTATCTAAAAAAACTCTTAAGAAATAATTGGGACCTTCCTTTTTAAATTCAATATCAACTAACTCGAAATCTAGTTCTTTAGCTATTGGCTCAGCTATCCTATTTACCATTCCAATTGCTCCTTTTTTACTCAATAAAATCACCTCCAAATTTATTAAATATAATAAAAAAATCAAGAGTGGGTAATCCCACTCTTCGCCAGAAAAAATTAATATTTGTCAAGTCAATTATATCATAAAACATATAAAAATCAAATATTAAAAAGATTAATTTGATTACTAAGTGGTAAGCTTTCTAAACATCCATGAACCCTCAATACTTCCAATACACTTTTATTTACTCCCCCCCTATTAACTAGGTCTTCCATAGAAATAAATTTGGATATATTTCTTTCCTCTACTATCTTCCTAGCAACATTCTCTCCTAAGCCTTCTAAGCTTCTTAAAGGTGGTAGTATTGAGTCATTTAAAATAATAAACTTATCACTATGAGATTTATATAAATCTACCCTATGAAAATTAAGCCCTCTGCAGTACATTTCTAACACAACTTCAAGTACGGTTAATTGGTTTCTTTCTTTAGCTGTCATATCATTAGATTTTTTTTCTAGTTCTTTAATTTTATCTTTAACGGTTTCTTTACCCTTTACGACTAAATCTGCATCGAAATCACTGGCTTTGATTGTAAAATATGTTGCATAGAAAGCCTCAGGGTAATATACTTTAAAATATGCTATCCTAAAAGACATCATTACATAAGCTGCAGCATGCGCTTTAGGAAACATATATTTAATTTTTTTGCAAGAATCAATATACCATTCAGGAACTTTTAGTCTTCTCATTGTTTTTTCATCCTCAAGACTTAATCCTTTTCCCTTACGAACATTCTCCATTACCTGGAAAGACCATTTTTTCTCCCCTCCAGCATTTATTAAAAACAACATAATATCTTCTCTGGTAGAAATTACTTTGCCCAAGGGTGCTATATTGTTTTTTACTAGGTTTTGGGCATTGTTAATCCAAACATCTGTACCATGAGACAGTCCGCTTATGCGTACTAACTCGGAAAAAGTACTAGGTTGGGTGTCTATTAACATTTGCCTAACAAACTTTGTACCAAATTCTGGAATCCCTAAAGTTCCTACTTGGCAATTTATATCCTCTTTTCTAATGCCAAGTGTTTCTGTACTAGTAAATAACTTCATAGTTTTTTTCTCATCTAATGGTATGTTAGTAGCTACTACCCCTGTCATATCTTCTAGCATCCTAATAATCGTAGGTACATCATGACCTAAAATATCCAATTTTAAAATACTACTACTAATAGCATTATAGTCAAAATGAGTAGTTATAACTCCTGATTTTTTATCATTTGCAGGATATTGTATAGGTGTGAAATCTAAAATATCCTTAGTTTTTGGCACAATCATAACACCGCCAGGGTGTTGACCCGAAGTTCTTCTAACTCCAGTACAACCTTTAATTAATCTATTGATTTCAGCAGAGTTAACATTTATTTCCCTCTCTTCAAAATACTTTCTAACGAAACCATAGGCTGTCTTATCAGCAATAGTACCTATTGTGCCAGCCCTAAACACATAGCCGGGACCAAATAGTTCTTCAGTGTATTTGTGGGCAACTGCTTGATATTCACTAGCAAAGTTTAAATCAATATCTGGCTCTTTATCACCTTCAAACCCTAAAAATACTTCAAAGGGGATATCGTGGCCATCTTTAATCAATTGACTATCACATTTAGGACAATTTTTATCCTTTAAATCTGCCCCAGAAGCAACATCCCCGTCAGTAAAAAACTCACTATATTTACAATTAGGGCATATATAATGGGGTACTAAAGGATTTATTTCAGTAATCCCACTCATAGTTGCAGCGAAAGATGAACCGACAGAACCTCTGGAGCCAACTAAATATCCATCCTCTATGGACTTCCATACTAGTTTTTGTGCAATTATATACATAACAGCATATCCATTTTTTATTATAGAATTAAGCTCTCTTTCAAGTCTTTCTTTGACAATCTCTGGGAGTGGACTTCCATATATTTCATATGCCTTGTTGAAAGTTATTTCTTTTAATTCTTCTTCTGAGCCTTCAATAATAGGAGGAAATGTTCCTGGTGGTATAGGTAGTATCTCCTCTATCATATTATTTATTATATTTGTATTTTTTATTACTACATCCCTGGAACTTTCCTCTCCTAAATAGGAAAATTCTTCTAACATTTCTTTTGTTGTTTTAAAGTACAGGGGTGGTTGAGAATCTGCATCAGAAAAGTTTTGACCACTCATTAAAATTCTCCTATATACTTCATCTTCTGGATCAAGAAAGTGAACATCTCCAGTAGCAACAACAAGCTTATTATTTTGTTTTCCTAGCTTGTAAATCTTCCTATTTATATCTTTTAGTTGGTCCTTATCATTTAAAATTCCTTTATCAATTAGAAACTTATTATTATCTATAGGTTGTATCTCTAAATAATCATAAAAACTAACTATATTTTCAATTTCACTTTTGCTACTATTACTTAGTATAGCTTGATATAGCTCTCCTGCTTCACATGCGGACCCTATAATTAATCCTTCCCTATTTGCCTCTAGAAGTGACTTAGGAATTCTAGGTCTTCTATAAAAGTGATTCATATGAGAATCTGAAATTAATTTATATAAATTTTTTAAGCCTACTAGGTTCTTTGCAAGTATAATTATATGAAATGACCTTTCTTTTTTTAAGGTTTTATTGGAATTCAAATTATTTATTTCTTCAAATGATAAAATATTCTTTTCCCTTAGTAAATCTATTATTTTTAAAAATATTTCTGCAGTAGCATTAGCATCATCTACTGCCCTATGATGATTATGTAAATTTACTGACATATGTTTAGCAACAGTATTTAATTTATGGTTTTTTAAATCTGGAAAAACTGCCCTAGCTAACTCAAGAGTGTCTAAAACTGGATTATTTAAATTCAAATTGGAGCTTTTCATATTTTGCCTAATGAATCCAATATCAAATTGTGCATTGTGAGCAACTAATACATTATCTTTTATAAAATCATTGAATTCTAAAATAACCTGATCAATACTAGGCATGTCTTTTACCATATTGTCTGTAATTCCCGTTAATTTAGTAATAAATTGTGGTATAGGTCTTTCTGGATTTATAAGCTGGTTAAATCTATCTACAATTTTATTATCTACGATTTTAACTGCACCTATTTCAGTAATCTTATCATTTATTGCGGATAATCCAGTTGTCTCTATATCAAAAACTACATAGGAAGAATATTCTTTATCATTATTAAAGTTTTTTACAATAGCTTTTTTATCATTTATTAAGTATCCTTCAACACCGTAAATCATCTTTATATCCATTTCTTTACCCAAGTCCATTGCATGTGGGAAGCTTTGGACTGTGCCATGATCTGTAATAGCTAAAGCTTTATGCCCCCATTCTTTTGCCCTTGCAACAATTTTTTTCAGATCAGATATTCCATCCATTGAGCTCATTTTTGTATGTAAATGTAATTCAACTCTTTTCTCAATTTCATTATCTTGCCGTGTTTCTTTTTCCAATAATTCTAGGGAATTCAACATCATAACAGTTGATCTGGAATAATTATCAAAGGTAATATTCCCCTGAATCTTAACAAAGCTCTCGTTTTGGACATTTGTTAAAAATCTAGTGGAATCTTCCTTAGATAGGAAACATTTAACAGTAATTGAATTAGTTTTATCTGAGATATTAAATGTAACTAAAGTTTTATTATTTTTGATATCCCTTGTTTCGAAATCAAAGATTTCGCCTGCTATAACACAGGTTCCAGTTTCTAAGCTAACTTCATTTATATCAACAGGTAAACCACTAATTCTTTTTCCAAAGGAATAGTTATTGTTTTTACTATTACTAGTAATAGGGTTTTCCTTTATAATCTTAGCTGCCATTATCTTTTCTTCATTATCTTTAATATTTAAATAATTCTTTTCAATTTTAAATTTAGAATCTGAAACTTTTATATTAATACTTAAATCCATTTCATTTAAAAGTTTGTTTTCTAATTCATTTATAAATTCATTTTTATTCATGGAGAAATAAGCGCCATGATTTGGAGGAAACATAATTAAAGAATCTGAACTTATTTGCAACTCTAAATCCTTAATCCACGAATTACTAGATTGTATATTAGTTTTTATATATTCTAATAAAATATCTTTACTTAAATTAACTTTATGGTCTTTGTTTCCAGAAACATTATATTTTAAATCGATAAAAACAGTAAACTCATGAAAAAGATTTTGAAAAAATTTATTTATCTTTTCAAAATCTTTATTCTTTACAACTTTTGAGGAATTTATATTTATAATTAGTTTCATATTGCTTTTAAATAGTTCAACTTTATTAACTATAAGTCCGTTATTTTCAATATTATAGCTTTTATCCTTTATTAAACTTGAAAGTAATAATTCTCCTTTGTTCATAGGAAACTATCCCCCTTCTTTAATCATAATTATTATAAATTGTTAATTTCTTTTATTAATTCTTCTAAGAGTTCTTCTTCTTTGACTTTTTTTATTATTTTACCCTTTTTAAAGATTATACCTTCTCCATTGCCACCGGCTATACCAATATCAGCTTCTCTAGCCTCTCCTGGCCCATTTACACCACAACCCATAATAGCTACAGTAAGATCCTTGTTTATTCCTTCTAATCGTTTCTCAGCCTCTTGAACTATGTGAATCAAATCAATATTTGTTCTTCCACAGGTTGGGCATGAAATTATATCAATACCATCTTTTAACAAGCCTAGTGACTTTAATATCTCTTTACCCACTTTAACTTCTTCTACAGGATTGCCTGTTAAAGAAACACGAATGGTATCTCCTATCCCCATAGACAAAATAGATCCTATTCCAACAGCAGATTTTATTGATCCTCTTCCGATAGGGCCTGCCTCTGTAATACCTAGATGTAAAGGATAATTTACCATTCTTGATATCTTTTCATAGGTCTTTATGCTTAAAACTACTGAGCTAGCTTTTAAAGAAAGTTTTATATTAAAAAAATCCATTGATTCAAGCAATCTTACTTGCTCTAATGCACTATATACCATGGAGTCCTCATTTACACCATTGTACTGGTTTAGGTATTCTTGTTTTATTGAACCAGAATTAACACCAACTCTAATCGATATACCTTTATCTTTACAAGCCTTTACAACTTTCCTAACATTATTTAATGAACCAATGTTACCAGGATTTAGCCTTAGGCCATCAACCCCATATTTAACAGCTTCAAGGGCAAGCTTATAGTCATATTGAATATCGCCAATGATTGGTATCCCAATTTGTTTTTTTATTTCAGGTATGGCCTTTGCATCTTCATTATCTACAATAGCGCATCTTATAATATGGCATCCTGCATCTTCTAATGTTTTTATTTGTTTTACTGTAGATTTTATATCTTTGGTTTTAGTATTAGTCATAGATTGTACTGAAATAGGATTGTTTCCTCCAATCAATACTTCGCCTACCTTTATGACTTCTGTCAATCTTCTTTGCATTTTATCACCTTTCCTAAAAAAATATTACTTATTAAAAAAGCTTAAGCCTATTATATCTTTATAAGTAACTAAAAGCATTAATGATATTAAAAATATAAAACCTAAAAAATGAACAAATCCTTCTTTTTCCGGATCTATTGGTTTCCCTCTAACTAGTTCTACTAATAAAAATACAATCCTACTACCATCTAAAGCAGGTATGGGCAATAGGTTTAAAAAACCTAAATTTATACTTATAAAACCAAGGAAAAACAGCAAATTATATATACCTAATTTAGCAACAACCCCTACTTCCTTGATTACACCTACAGGACCTGCCAAACTATTAATTCCAACCTGCCCCTTAAATAGCATAGCAATAAATTCGAACATTGCTCCTATAAACATTCCAGTTTTTTCGAATCCCCCCCGGATTGCAATTAAGAAGGATTTTTCAACTGTGGTTTCTATACCTATTTGATTTCTATCATCTTCTATAATAGGCTTTATAATAAATGTTTTTTCTTTATTATCTCTTATTACTTTTACTTCAATATCCTTATTGAAAGCTGAATTATTTATATTCTCTACTACGGAATCCCAAGTATTTGTAGGATTTTCATTTACACTAATTATAGTGTCACCTGAAATCATACCACTTTCTTCAGCTGGCATACCTTGTCTAATTTTTATAGTAGTTGTACCAACACCTAAACCATAAGATACAATAGATAAAGTAACAAGGGCTAATATAAAATTCATAATAGCGCCTGCAGCAAGAACTCCTATCCTAGAAAAAACATTAGCGTTATTAAAGCTTCTAGGATTATTTGAGGATTCATCTTCTCCTTCCATCTTAACATATCCGCCAATTGGTAATATTCTAAGTGTATATTCAGTTTCACCTTTTTTTCTTTGTAATATTTTAGGACCCATCCCTATAGAGAATTCATTTACCTTAATTCCAACTAATTTAGCTACTGCAAAGTGCCCAAATTCGTGGACTAATATTACTGTTAAAAATACAAATATTGCTGATATTGCTGTTAACATACAAACACCACCTATTTCTATTAAATTAAATAATTGATAATACAATAGTATATTAATGGGGCTGTGAAAATTATACTATCAAATCTGTCTAAAACACCGCCATGTCCTGGCATAATAAATCCATAATCCTTTATACCCGTCTGCCTTTTAATAGTAGAGGCAGTGAGATCACCTATTTGGGAGACTATTGAGCCAAAGATAGATATTAATATTATTATCCATAAATCACCTAATTCAAATATATTTGAATAAATTACTGACATAAAAATACTTCCCATGATACCCCCTAGGGATCCTTCTATTGTTTTATTAGGACTAATTTTAGGACAAAGTTTTCTTTTTCCTATTAAATTCCCTACTATATATGCAAATGTATCTGTTCCAAATGCAATAGTAAAAATCAACCAAATATATTTGGTATTAGCTAAATATATGATATGAAAGAGTAAAAAGGGTATGTAGAGTATACCGATTAAAGTAATACCAATATCTATTAATTTAATTTCTTTTAAAAACACGCTAGATCCAAGAGTAATTAAAATTAATAAAACTAGTACAAAATTAAATAAATCTATATTAAAAATAAAAGTTAAAAATATTGCTGTAGATCCTAAATACCCAATAGGATATAAAGGTTTTATATTTATATTTTCTACTGCTTTATAAAATTCTCTTAATCCTATTATAGAGATAAAATATATAGAAAAATTTAGTAAATAACCGCCTTTTATAACAACAAAGACTAATAATGAAAAACCTATTACTCCGCTGAGAAACCTTTTGCTTAAATCTTTCACTTATATTCCTCCAAATCTTCTATTTCTTTTTTGGTAGTCTATTATAGCCAACAACAAGTTCTTTTCCTTAAAATCTGGCCATAATATATTTGAAAAATAAAACTCTGAGTAGGCTACTTGGTACAACATGAAATTACTAAGTCTTAATTCCCCACTTGGCCTGATTAATAGATCTAAATCTGGTTGACCCTTAGTGAACAGATAGTTTTTAAAACTGTCTATATTTAGGTCATCTATCTTAGTCTTACCCTTTTCTATATCAATAAAAACTTTTTTTATTCCATATATTATTTCGTCTCTACCACCATAATTTAATCCTATATTTAAAATCATACCAGTATTATTATAAGTTTTATCAATTGTTTTTATAACTTCATTTTTTGCAAAACTAGGTAATTTGTCTATATTACCCATAATTTTTACTTTTACATTGTTACTATGTAGTTTGTCTAATTCCTTATGAATGTATAATACCAATATTTTCATTAAACCATTTATTTCATCATCAGGCCTTTTCCAATTTTCAGTGGAAAAAGCATATAAAGACAAATGTTTTATACCAAGATTATTGGCAGCAGTAACAATTTCTACGACTCTTTTCATTCCCTCTTGATGACCATAGTTTCTAGGTAAGAATCTTTTTTTAGCCCATCTACCATTACCATCCATAATTATACCTATATGTTTTGGTAAGTTTTCCATATCTATATTCTTTTCTAATTCCACAATAGGCAATTCCTTATCCATCATAGTATTCACCCCATTATTAAAAAAACCCCTCCTTAAAGAAGGGGTTTTCCTATATTTCCATTAATTCGTCTTCTTTTTTCTTAGTTATATCATCTAATTCTTTAGTGTATTTATCAGTAATTTTTTGTATTTCATCTTCTGCTATTCTTTTTTCATCTTCACTTATATCTTTATCTTTTTCCATTTTTTTCAATTGGTCATTTGAATCTCTTCTAATGTTCCTAATAGAAATTTTAGCATTTTCACCACTTTTCTTAACTAACTTTGTTAAATCCCTTCTTCTTTCCTCTGTTAATATAGGAATAACAAGTCTAATTAGCTTTCCATCATTAGAAGGGTTTAATCCTAAGTCAGATTTTAGTATTTCTTTTTCAATAATAGGAATTAAAGTAGAATCCCAGGGTTGTATAACTAAAAGTCTTGGCTCAGGAGCTGAAACACTACTTACTTGCTTTAATGGTGTTATCTGTCCGTAGTAATCTATTGAAATTTTGTCAAGCAATACCGGATTCGCTCTACCTGCTCTTATGCTTTGTAGTTCTTCACTGTACACAGAAATTGTCTTACTCATTCTTTCTTCAGTTTCTTTATATACTTTTCTAAGCATATTAATCCTCCTTTACATGGGTCCCAATTTTCTTACCTAAAACAACATTTATAATATTATTTGGTTTGTCAATACCAAATACTATTAGTGGAATTTTATTATCCATACATAGACTAGTTGCAGTAGAATCCATAATACCTAAACCTAAATTTAAAATATCAATATAAGTTAAAACTTCAAATTTTTTAGCTTCTTTATTAAACTTAGGATCAGAATCGTATATTCCATCTACACCTTTTTTAGCTAATAATATAACATCGGCTTCTATTTCAGCAGCCCTAAGTGCCGCAGTAGTATCCGTTGAAAAATATGGATTACCAGAACCAGCCGAAAAAATAACAACCCTATCTTTCTCTAAATGACGTATTGCTCTTCTTCTAATATAAGGTTCTGCTATCTGTCTCATTTCAATTGCTGATTGAACCCTAGTGTCTACATTAATTCGTTCTAATGAATCCTGTAAAGCTAATCCATTCATTACGGTGCCTAACATCCCCATATAATCAGATGTTGTTCTATCCATATCCCTTGTAACCCTTCCACGCCAAAAATTACCTCCACCTACTACTATAGATACCTGAACACCTAGATTATGTAATTGCTTTACTTCCATTGCTATTTTATCAATGGTAGGAATATCAATACCTACACCTTGCTCACCAGATAAAGCTTCACCACTAATTTTAAGTACAACCCTTTTAAAAATAGGATTCATTAAATCCCTCCAAGTAAAATTTTGTATTAATCAAAAGGAGAACAAAATGCTGTTCTCCACCTAATTATGAATTCATTTGCTTAGCAACCTCATCAGCAAAATTTTCTTCTCTTTTTTCAAGACCTTCTCCTACTTCATATCTAACAAATCTACGGATTTTTATATTTTCTCCAATTTTAGAAATTTTCTCATTTAATAAATCTTGAACCTTAACATCTGAATCTTTTATGAACTTTTGATCTAATAGGCAAATTTGTTCAAAGAACTTTTCTAATCTACCAACAACCATCTTTTCAACTACATGCTCTGGTTTTCCTTCATTTAAAGCTTGTTGTTTCAAAATTTCTTTTTCTTTATCTATTTCATCCTTAGGTACATCATCTCTTGAAACATATTTAGGGTTAGTAGCTGCTACTTGCATAGCCATATCTTTAACAAAATCTTTAAAATCATCTGTTTTTGCAACAAAATCCGTTTCAGCATTAACTTCTATTAAAACTCCAATTCTCCCACCGTGAATATATGCATCAACTAAACCTTCTGAAGCAATTCTTCCAGATTTTTTTGCAGCACTTGACAATCCTTTTTCCCTCAATAAGTCTACTGCCTTTTCTATATTACCTTCAGTTTCTACTAAAGCATTTTTACAATCCATCATACCCGCTTGGGTTATATCACGTAATTCCTTTACGCTTGCTGCTGTTATCTTCATATTATTTTCCTCCCATATTGATAAAAATGGTAAGAGCAGAAGAGAAAAACCCTTTAACCCTTACCCTTATATATTAACTCTTCTAAATTGTTTATATCTTATGATTCTTTACTTTCATTTACTTCTTCGACTTCTTTTGTTTCTTCCATTTGTTCCCCTTGCTTTCCTTCTAAAACTGCATTAGCCATTGTTTCTGTTAATAATTTAACTGCTCTTATTGCATCATCATTTCCAGGAATAACATAATCTATTTCATCTGGATCACAGTTAGTATCAACTATAGCTATAACAGGAATACCAAGTATTTGAGCTTCTTTAACAGCTATTCTTTCTTTTCTAGGATCTACAACAAATAAAACATCTGGTATCCTATTCATGTTTTTTATTCCACCTAAGAATTTTTCAAGTCTTTCAGCCTCATGATTTAATTGAATAACTTCTTTTTTTGGAAGTAATTCAAATATACCTTCTTCTTCCATTTTTCCTAGTTCATGTAGTCTGTTTACCCTGTTCCTAATGGTTTTATAATTGGTTAACATACCACCCAGCCATCTTTGATTCACATAATGCATATTACATCTTTTTGCCTCATGTTCGATAGCCTCTTGTGCCTGTTTTTTTGTACCAACGAATAATACTTCTCCTCCGTCTTCAACAACTTCTTTTACGAAGTTATAGGCCGTCTCCACCATCTTTACCGTTTTTTGTAAGTCAATAATGTATATCCCATTTCTCTCAGTAAAAATATACTGAGCCATCTTAGGATTCCATCTTCTAGTTTGATGTCCAAAATGTACTCCTGCTTCTAATAAACTTTTCATTGTAATTACTGACATACTATTCACCTCCAAAGTTTTTTTCCTCCATTTTCTTCATATACATAAGGGACCCTAGGGCAACTCCTTAAATATCCAAAAATGTGTGTAATCACTATGATAGTATAACATACTATTTTTTCTAAATCAATATTATTTAGAAAAAATAGTTCTTATCTTTTCCTAATGAATATAAAGCCTATTTATTATACATTTTTATTATAATTTCGACTTCCCGTATTCCTTTGTTTAGTCTTTTGGCAATTTCTACCTCAGATAATCCAATTTCTAATAATTCCATTACTTTCTTGTGGGTTGGATCAATCTTTTTATTAAAATTATTTATTTCTGGTACTTTTTTATTTTTATTAATAGAATCTGTAGTTTGTATATTGGGAGTATCAGTTTTAATTTTTGTATCCACATTTATTTCTTCAAGTTTTAACTCTACTAATTCATTAAAACTCAAAATTATTTCATTGGTAGAGTTATAATGGTTTTTTACATTTTCTTCAATGGCATTTAATTTTTCAAATTTAGTTTCATCCTTCAACAAATCTTTTTTGATAATAAATAATGAATAAATAATTAATACAATACCTATTAAACTTAAACTTATATTTAACATATAACACCTCATATTATATACGTATATCCACGTTAAATCCCACATTTTTATTCTTACGATTTTGTTCCTTATCATCTTTACTATTTAGATTTTTCCTTTTTTCACCTTTAGAATTTCTTTCTCTATTAGACTGGTTGTCTTTTTTTATTTGAATATTTTCATTTTTTTCTTTTTGACTAACTCTATTTTTTTGCTTTATAATTTCTTTGTCTTGTTGAACAAATTGGCTTTGTACTATGTTTTGATTTTTTATATTTTCATTATGTTTAGAAATTGACATCTCTTGAGTTTTTGGAAGCATAACATTAAAATCAACTGGTTTAATACTCACAACTTCACCTCTTAATATGGTCCAATTCTAATCTCATTTTTTTCATTGAAAAATGTGCATCTTTTCATTTCTTCTCTAATAAAAATATAAGACTTTCCTATTACTATCTTTACACCTGGATATATAGTATCAGCGACTTTGATTTTCCCTGTGGATAAACCTTCCATTTTATTATTTAAGTTAATATACTCTTTCTCTAATATTCTATTTTTTAGACTTAATGTATTTTCAGCTTTTATTAAATCATTATATAATTTTTCCTTATTTTTATCTAATTTATTGGATTTTTTCAACTTTTCTAAAACCGCCAAAGATTGATTTATCTTATTTAATTTATCTTTATTGCTTTGAAACTCGTACTCTACTTCCTTGAATCTACTTTTGATATCCGGATCTATCCCTACTTCTACAATAGTTTTAGTAGCCATGCTAGAACCAATTATTTTTGCTCTAATCTCATGATTAGCCCTACATATCCCTCCAACAATCAATCCTCTTTTCCCTATTAATAATATATTAGATTTAGAGCTGGTATCACTGTGCATTATAGCCTCCGCGGTTATATTGCCTTCTACATTTATTATAGAATTTTCAATATACTTAGTAGCTAAATTGCCCTTAGTTTCTACTGCTAACTTATTAAACCCCTGTACTCCTTGTCTGATTAAAACATCATCTTTAGATTTTATATAACCCCCTTCTAAAGAACCTTTAATTTCCACTGCACCACTTGCTTCAATCTTATATCCATTTAGTAAATCTTTATTTACTGTTACATTGCCTGAAAAGCAAATGTTTCCAACACTATTATCTACATTATCAACTACTAATATTTTTGAAACTCCAACTTTATTATTTTTGTACTCTATTATACCATCAACTTCAGATTTTAAATACAAGCCATCATCTGAGATATAAGTATTTTTGCTTTTATTAAATTTTGTTTCTTTGCCTTTAGTAAACGGAATATCTTCACCTGTAACTTTTACTCCATTGGTTCCCTTAACTGGGGGTATAATTTCAGCTAATATGTGGTCTTTAGATATATTATTTATAGAGTTTAATTCTCTGTAATCCACTGTTCCATCGTCTCCTAATTTTGGAATTAGCTTTATTACAGGTTTAAAATGATACTTAATTCTACCATCTTTTCCATCAACTGGTAATTTGCCCCTTGCAATGCAAATTTTATTTGGTGGAATATGATTTATATTAATATTCATTAATGTTTCTTTTTCTAGTCCAAATTTAATATATTTTTCTATTTCACTTATTACCTTGTGTGGATTATATTCTATAGGTTTATCTTTATTTTTAGTTATATCAATATAAGCATTTAGCCCATCTTTACTAATTTCTAAAACAATGTTGTCATGAATTTTTATCATTGTATCCCCCCATTTATTCCTTGTGACCTGAGAAAATTTTTCATTTTCAAGATAGATTTACTGTGGATTTGCGAAATTCTAGACTCAGATAAATTTATTATTTTACCTATTTCTTTATATGTCAATTCATCGTAATAATATAAAGATATAACTAGTTTTTCATTATTTGTTAGTGAATCAATAGAATTTGCCAGTAATTCTTTTAGTTCTTTTTTTTCAAAAATCGATTCTGGAGTACTTTCTTCTTTAGATGAGTCTATTGGTGAATTGATATTATTTAGAATTAAATCGTCTAAAGAAGAGATATTAAAGGTAGAAATATCTGCCAATAATAATTCTAATTCTTTTAAGTTTATTTCTAATTCCCTAGATATTTCTATATTTGTAGGACTTCTACCCAATTTATTTTCAAGTCTAAAAATTACATCCTGAACATCCTTAGATTTTTTCCTAAGAGATCTTGGAATCCAATCTAATTTCCTTATATTGTCTATTATAGCTCCTCTTATGCGAATTTGAGCATATGTAGAAAACTTGACATTCTTATTTATATCAAATTTATCTATACTGTCTATTAATCCTAGAATTCCATATCCTAATAAATCGTCATATTCGATTTTACTTCCATAATAATTATACATTCTTCCTGCTACTATTTTTACTAAATCTAGATAATTCTCTATTAGTTGTTTTTTTATTTCTTGTTTTTGTGTTTGCTTGTATTCTATCCATAAAGCATCTATGTCCATATAAATCCCTCCATAGAACTATATGGTTTTTTCACCATGGCCAATAGTTCTAATATATAAAGAACCATCTGTGGAATCTAGTATTATGGTTCTACCAAAGTTTCCACCTGTATCTTCAGATGAAATTCTAATATTTAAAGATTTTAATTTTTCCTTTACCGCTATAACATTTCTTTCACCAATTTTTAAAATATTACTATCGGAGTTAAAGGAAAACATTTGGGACCCGCCCGCAATTTTAGCCACTAAGTTATTCCTTCTAGCACCAATTTTAATCATTTGAGAAATAAGTTCATCTATTCCCGTATCAGCAAATTTAGCCTTATTGGAATTGTTTTTTATTTCTAGGCTGGATGGCAACATAATATGGGCTAACCCGCCTATTTTGTTTACCTTATCATATAATATTATTCCTACGCAAGAACCCAAACCAAGAGTAGTTAAGAAAACTGGTGCTTTTGCAACATTAAGATCTGCCATACCTACCTTTATAGTTGTTTCATTCATTCTAACTAACTCCTAATCCTTTTAATATTTTATTGAATGATGACATTTCAGGAAGGAAAAATAGATTCCCTTCTACTAGATTTTCATTTTCTTGAAAAATTGTTTCTATTAGTAAAGCATGATCAGAAACATACCCAAATTGAATAGCTGGAACGCTTAATATTGCACCTGCCATATCTATAGAAATAGAAGGCACGGAAACCATTATTTTTAAGTTGGTTAGTGCTGACAAGGAGTTTGCATAGGACGCTGCTAAAATGTTACCGATTTCAGACAAAGCAGAGATATCCATTTCATCTAATTCTTCTCCCTTTTTTTCCCTATTAAATAAAATATTTGTTAAATTATTTGCTGAGGTCATATTTAAGGCAAACATTATATTGCCTTTTATATCCCCAGATAACTCAAAATAAATACCTATAACTAAATTTTCTTCACCACCTAGGATAGGAGCCACGTCCTTAAATTCCAAAATCTTTACATTGGGGACATTCATATCTATTTTTTTTGAAGTCATTGATGCTAAGGATGTAGCTGCATTACCAGCACCAATATTTCCTAGCTCCTTAAGTATATCTATCATAAAACTATTTAAATTTTCAATGTTTATTGACATATAAGTACCCCTTTAATATTCAAGTATTTTTGACAAATCTAATAGTATTACTAATTTTCCATCTACCTTACCAATACCATCTATATGTGTCGAGGCTTGATTATCTGAAGTAGATGGTGGATTATCAATATTATTAGGGTCAATCTCCATAACTTCTGAGGATGAATCTACAATAAGTCCCAACGTTATATCGTCTTTACTTACTACTATTATTCTGGAATTACTATTTATTTCTTTATCCTCCATATTAATCTTGTTTCTTAAGCTAACTAAAGTAATTACTTCCCCTCTTAAATTAATAACCCCTTTAATGTGTTTCGGACTATTGGGTATACGAGTTATATTTTCCATTTTTTCTATTGAAATAACTGATTCGATACTAATTCCATAATACTCATTATCCATCTTAAATATAACATATTTATTATCCATAGTAGACTCCATAGCTAACCTCCTATATTAGTGAATTAACATCTATGATTAAAGATATATTACCATTACCAAGTATAGTTGCTCCCGATAAATATTTTACTTTACTTAGATATTTTCCCAATCCTTTAATTACAATTTCTTGTTGGCCTATTAAATTATCTACCATTAAACCTGCTTGCTTGTCCCCTTTTTTTACTACAACAACTGTTAATTCATTTTTATCTTCTTCTCCCTCTATACCAAAGATATCACTTAATCTTATAATAGGTAGGGTTTCACCTCTATAAAGAATAACATTTTGTCCTTGTATGTCCCTAATTTCATCACCTGATATATTTATTATCTCTGTTATGGAACTTAAAGGAATTGCATATATTTCCGAACTAACTTTTATTAATAATGCTTGAATAATTGCCAAGGTTAATGGAATTCTAATAATGAATCTTGACCCTATATTTTCACCAGTTTGAACTTCTATATTACCATTAATAGATTCTATTTTACTTTTAACAACATCCAAGCCCACTCCACGACCAGAAACATCAGAAACACTATCAGATGTACTAAATCCAGCTTCAAAAAGTAGATTTATACTTTCTTCATCTGTCATAGTTTCAATTTGTCTTTCATCAATTATTCCCTTCTCAATAGCTTTTTTTCTAATTGCACTACAATCTATTCCCTTACCATCATCTTCTACTTCTATTACAACGTTATTTCCATCAGGGTAAGATTTCAATATGACCTTTCCCATTTCCGGCTTACCTATTTTAACCCTATTTTCTGGTAACTCAATCCCATGATCTATTGAATTTCTGATTAAATGAATTAAGGGGTCTCCTATTTCATCAATAACCGTTCTGTCCACCTCTGTTTCTTCTCCTGTCATTTCCAATTCAATATCTTTTCCCAATTCTTTAGATAAATCTCTAACTAATCTAGGAAATCTATTAAAAACCCTTTCTATAGGAACCATTCTAACCTTAGTCACTGCATCGTGTAAGTTTGTAGTAATTCTTTCTAAATATTCGATAGTTTCACTTATATTAGTAGCAGATGAGTTTTCGCTAACATCGTCCATCCTAGTTTTTATTATTATTAGTTCGCTAACTAAGTTCATTAAATTGTCTAATCGCTCTATATCTACCCTAACTGTTTTTGTGATTTTTCCAGGTTTTTGATAATTTGCCTTTACATCAATATCTTTTATATTATCTTTGAGTTCCCTTTTTTCATTACTAGGAATTTCATTTTGATAGATCTGGTAATTTAAGTCGTTAAATGGGTCTATCATTACATAATCTACTTCAGAAATTTTGCTCAATTCTTTAGATACAAATTCTTTAGATTTTTCTGTTATAATAATTACAGTAAATTGTCTTTCGAATTTTTCGTCTTCTATATCTTCTACAGAGGGTTTAGAATAAACAATTTCCCCCATCTCTTCTAGGGTATTGAATATAATAAAAGCCCTAGCGGATTTAAGCATACAGGAATCACTTAAAATAAACTCAATGTTGAAAACATTAAGTTCTCTTTTGATTGCTTTATCTATTACATCTAGAACATAAGTGTCAATCTCTATTTTATCGGTTATAATAGTTTCTTCATTTAATTCTGCCATGTTTTTATCATTATCCAGTAAGATTCTTAATTTATTTATTAATTCTATATTAGTGTCCTTGCTTTCTGCACCTTCTTCTCCAACAGTGGCAATGGATAATTCTAAAGCATCAAAGCACTCAAATAATATGTCAATGACTTCATTTGATAAGATTAATTCATTACTTCGGGTAGCTTGCAAAACGTTTTCCATTTCATGTGTTAAATTTGCCATATTATTGAAGCCCATAGTTCCGGCCATTCCTTTAAGAGTATGAGCAACTCTGAAAATTTCATTTATATACCCTAAATGTGACGAGTCCTTTTCTAATTCTAATAGTACATCATTCATAGTTTGTAAATGCTCTTTAGATTCCTCAATAAATATATTAATATATTGGCTAATATCTAAATCCATAATTACACCCCCACTTTATTTGAAATTTTATCTCCAATTTCATGAATAGGTAATACAGTATCTATAAGGCCTGTTTCTATTGAAGCCCTAGGCATACCATACACAACAGACGATGCTTCATCTTGAGCAATTGTATATGCCTTAGATTTCTTTATAGCCATAATACCCTTTGCCCCATCGGAACCCATGCCTGTTAAAATCACACCTAGTTTTAAATATTCTTTTATTTCAGCAACAGATTCCATTAAATTATCTACTGTAGGTCTTAGTCCCATTATTTTTGGGCTTTTGTTTAATCTGATTACTAAATTATTTTCTTCTTTTACTATTCTCATATGAAAATCCCCAGGTGCTATATATGCACATCCCTTTTCCAAAATCTCACCTTCTTCAGCTTCCTTTACTATAATTTCTGATATTGAGTTCAATCTATCTGCTAAAGATTTGGTGAACTTGGGTGGCATATGCTGAGCTATAACTATGGAAGCATTTATATCTTTTGGTAATCTGGATAATACATTCTGTAATGCTCTTGGCCCACCTGTAGAAGATCCAATGGATACAATATAATTAATTTTTTTACCTCTATCAACTTTCTGCTTTAATTTTATATCTTTGAGTGGTAATTCAATAGGTTGGGCATGGATTATCTTAGAATTTGCCCCTGCTTTTATTTTGTTTATTATATCACTGGAAATATCTTCCTTACTTAAATTGAAAACATTATTAGGTTTGGGTAAAAAATCAACAGCCCCTTCATCCAATGCTTTTATAGTAAGTTCTGCACCTTCCTGGGATAAAGTGCTAATCATAATAACAGGTATCTTATATTTACTTACAATATGTTGTAATGCAGTAATACCGTCCATTATTGGCATTTCAATATCTAAAGTTACAAGGTCTGGCTTTAAAATTTCTATTTTTTCTAAAGCTTCCTTACCATTCCTAGCAGTACCAACAACAGATATTTCATCATCTGTATTTAATATATCAGTTAATATTCTCCTAATTAAAGCAGAATCATCTACTATCAAAACCTTTATCATTTACACCAACCCTTTTAATCTTAATTTTCTTTGTTCATTAAAAATATATCTAATAATTATATCCTGGTATTTTTCAGGAATATTTAAAAACGTAAGTCCTAAAGAATATTTATAATTAAAGCTGTCAATTTCTGCAATCCTTATGACCTTACAAGCAATTGAAATCTCTTGTTTTAATATTGTAAACAAACAAATTACATTATCGCCTATTTTATGTTTATAATTTGTATGTAATTTTACTCCACTACCGGATATGTCTTTTGTTTCACATTTTTCAATATGGATATCTTCATTTAATTTACCCTTTTTAAAATTTTTAATTACAGGAATTGTTGTATCTAATCTAAAAAACTCTCTGTTTTGAACATTTATTGTTTTTGAGATTTTTTCTATAATCAATGTATACATATTAGTAAGCTTTCTAGATAAAACTTTTCCTTGAAAAGAATGTTTACCTTTATTTAAAATATTATAAGATATATTGATTTCATCATTTTTATGTAAAAATATTAATTTTCCATTTTTAATCGGTCCGCTTATTAAAATTTTATTTGGACCTAGTATATCTAAAATTTGTGAAGGATAAATAATTATTTTATTTTCTTCAAATTGATCTGGTGTTTCAATATATATTTTCATACCTACAGTAAAGTCATTATTGTTCAATTCAATCAACTACCTCTCTTCTTGAAAATTTGAAGGATTTTTTGAGCAAAACTTGTTTCTTTACTATTTATGTTAGCTAAATGTTTATCATCAATAAAATTCATTGCTATTATATTTATTTTTTTTGAAATAGAACTATTAGGCTTAGATACTATGAAAGGAACTTGGTCTTTTATAGAGTCGCTTGCTAAAACACTTTTTTCAATATATCCTAAATAATTAATATCAAATTTTAAAAAACTCCGTACGGTACTTTGTACCTTGTTAAATATCTCCTTTCCTTCTTTAGGACCACTTACAATGTTTGATATTAAATTTAATTTCCCATTAAATCCACTATTAAGTAATGCTTTAATCAAAATATAAGAATCCATTATAGAAGTAGGGTCAGGTGTACAAATTAGTATTAATTCTTCAGTTGCCATGATAAAATCAATTACATTTTCAGATATTCCTGCTCCTGTATCTATAATAATAAAATCTACAGTAGATTGTAACTTTTCGATTTCTTCTACGAATTTCATGAAATTATCTTCTTTAAAAAGCTTAAACTCTTTAAATCCAGAGCCGCCAGAAATAATTTTAATTCCTTCAGGTCCTATTGCAGTAATGTCAAAAATACTTTTATTAGAGAACATTATATCAGATATTGAATGATTTATGTTAATTCCTGACAAGATTTCTATATTGCTTAATCCTATATCTGCATCTATAACAGCTATTTCATAACCTAAACGTCTTAGAGAGATAGAAAAGTTTAAAGCAAAGCTAGTTTTACCAACGCCACCTTTACCACTAGAAATTGAAATTATTTTTGCTTTTTTATCCCTTTTGTTTTGTAAAAACCGCATTTTATTATTAGGGTTATCCATTAACTTTCTAAGTTTTTCTGCTTGATCATTCATCATTGTTCTCCTCTAATAAGCTATCAACCATTTCCTCTATATTTACAAGCCTAATATCATCCGGTACATTTTGACCAACTGTATAATATGAAAGTTTCTGTTGTGTCAGATATTTTACGTTTAAAAAACTACCATAATTTTTTGATTCATCAATTTTTGTTATTATCAAATTAAAGTCTTCTAAAAATTCATATTTGTTAATAAGGTTTTCTAACAAGTTAAAATCTAAATTAGCACTTATTAGGAGAAAGCTTTCCTTATTATCACTTGAGTCAAGAATACTATTTAATTCTTGGATTTGTTTTAGATCATTATGATTTCTTCCAGATGTATCTATTAGAATAATATCTTTATTTTTAAATTTATTAATAGCTTTTATGGTCTCATCTTTATTATATGCTATTTCTAAGGGTAATTGTAGAATATTGCTATAAATTCTTAATTGTTCTACAGCAGCTATCCGATAAGTATCACTAGTAATTAATCCTATATCTACCCTTTCATTTAAGACTAAATTCGAAGCAATCTTGGCTAAGGTTGTGGTTTTCCCAACTCCTGTAGGTCCAATAAAGAAGTATATCTTTTGTTCTTTACCAAAAGAGATAGGTTTTGGGACTCCTAATATTTCAGACAGCGTGTATTTGACTATTTCGTTTATAGTATTTTCATCTTTATTACTGAGGTCTATATCTTCTTCTATTTTTTTTAAAACCTCATAAGAAACTTTAGGATTGACACCATTATTTATGAGAATCTTATTATATTCTCTTAAGGCAGATGAAGTTAATTCATATTTTTCTTTGTGTAAAGGAATATTGTTAATACTTTCCTTTATTTTTATTAATTCATTATTTATATGGGTTAAACTGTCATTATTTTGTCTATTGTTATTTCTTGAAAATATATCCTTTTCTTCATAGGCTGCAGTTATTTCAATTAAAGGTTTTTTAAGGTATTTAAAAATTCCTTTTCTGCGAATTGACTTTGTACTTAGTACCACTGCATCACGGCCTAGCTCGTTTTTAAGTTCTGTCATAGCTTCATGTGAAGTGTTTCCTATATATTTTTTTATTCTCATAGTATACCAACCACCCCAAGGGATTGAACTTCTACATTGGAATCAATTTCGTTATATGAAATAACGATAATATCCTTTGTCATTTGTTCAGTTAATTTTTTAAAATACAATCTTACAATAGGAGCTGTTAAAACTATAGGTTGTTCTCCTATGGATGTTAATTTTTGCATTGTTTTAAAAGTATTATTCAAAATTTTTTGTACCGTATTAGGTTCTATTGATAGATAGGAACCTGTATCTGTTTTTTTAACGGAATTCATAATCAATTCTTCGATTTCATTATCTAAGGTTATAACATTTATATTATTGTTCTCAACATACTTATTTGTAATATAGCCTGATAGTCTTTGCCTTACATATTCTGTAAGTAGATCTGTATCATTAGTAACATTGCCATAGTCAGCTAACGTCTCCAGTATAGTTACCATATTTCTTATACTAATTTGTTCTCTTAGTAAATTTGATAGAACTTTTTGTACCTCTCCTAAAGAAAATAGTTTGGGGATAACTTCCTCTACCACAGCAGGATAGTCCTCACCTATATTTTCAATTAAAGTTTTTACATCTTGTCTTCCTATTAGTTCATGAGCTCTTTCTTTTATAACTTCAGTAAGGTGAGTAGCTATTACTGAAGGAGGATCTACTACAGTATAACCAAATATCTCAGCCTTTTCTCTCTCTTTTTCAGTAATCCATTTAGCAGGTAATCCAAAAGCCGGTTCCACTGTATTTATGCCTTCTATCTCGTCTTCACCCATACCAGAATCCATAGCTAAATAATGATCAAAGTAAACTTCACCTTGAGAAATTTTAACTCCCTTAATTTTGATTATATATTCATTAGGATTTAGCTGTATGTTGTCTCTAAGTCTTACAATAGGTACTACTAAACCTAATTCCATGGCAACCTGTCTTCTAATCATTACGATTCTATCTAGTAGGTCTCCACCTTGTGATACATCAGCTAGGGGAATTAGACCATATCCAAATTCTAATTCAATATCATCAACTTTTAATAATTCTAATACATTTTCTGGTTTCCTCAGTTCCTCAGCTTCAGAAATATCGTGACTGTCATCTATTTCTTCTTCATGAACCTTATCTTTTATTTTTATTCCTGCTAAAATAAAAAGTCCACCTATTAACAAGTTGGCAAATAAAGGTAGTGGAGTAAATAATCCTAATACAAAAACAACCCCGGCTATTATATATAATATTATTGGGTTATTACCAAATAATTGATCTATTAAATCCTTACCCAAATTAGATTCGGATGCTGCTCTTGTAACAACTAATCCAGTTGAAACAGATATAAGTAAAGCGGGAATTTGACCTACTAAACCATCTCCTACAGTTAATAATGTATATTTTTGAAGTGCTTGTCCAATGTTCATACCTTTAACCATAACACCAATTAATAAACCAGCACTAATATTAATAATTGTGATTATTATACCAGCTATTGCATCCCCCTTTACAAATTTAGTTGCACCATCCATTGCACCATAGAAATCTGCATATTGCTGTACTTCTTTTCTTCTTTGCCTAGCCTCATTTTCAGTTATTAATCCAGTATTTAAATCAGCATCTATAGCCATTTGTTTACCAGGCATTGCATCTAATGTAAAACGAGCAGCCACTTCGGCTACACGCTCTGCACCCTTTGTAATTACTAAAAAGTTAATAAGTACAATTATTAGAAATATAATAAATCCAACTATTGCATTGTTTTGGGTTACAAAATATCCAAAGGCATCTATAACATTTCCAGCATCTCCCTCAGTTAAGATTCTTCTAGTTGTTGAAACATTTAGGGATAACCTAAATAAAGTTGTAAGTAAAAGTAAAGATGGAAATACAGATATTTTCAATGCATCTTCTGTATACATAGATAATAATAATATTAACAAGGATAGAGCTATATTAAAACTTAACAAAAAGTCTAATACCCCAGGATTTACAGGTATAATAATAATAAGAACTAATCCTATTATTCCTAGGGCCACCAAGACATCACTTAATTTCATATTCTATCCTCCTATATTTCGTTATTTAAGCTATATACATATGCTAGTACCTCAGCCACCGCTTCATATAATTCTTCTGGTATGGTATCCCCAATATCTACGCCATCATATAATGTACGAGCAAGGTATTTATTTTCTACAATAGGTACAGCTTTATCTTTAGCTATTTTTTTAATATTTTCAGCTATAAGGTCTACTCCCTTACCCAGAATAAAAGGTGCATCATAGCTTTCCTTATCGTATTTTATAGCAACAGCATAATGAGTAGGGTTAGTAATTATAACATCAGCTTTTGGTATTTCTTGCATCATTCTACTCATTGCAATACTCCGTTGTTTTTCTTTTATTTTACCTTTTATAAAAGGATCCCCTTCAGTTTGTTTATACTCTTCCTTTATCTCTTGCTTAGTCATCTTTAGCTTGTTTTCATGTTCCCACCATTGAAATATATAATCTAAAATTGCTAAAAACATTAAAACACTTAGTATTCTTAAAATAAATCCAAAGATTAAACTTGCAAAACTTGTATAGGCCTGAAAAGGTTCCATACTTGAATATTTAATAATATCTACCATTTTATTTTTTATATAATTATAAGATACATATCCAATTAATGTTATTTTTAAAATAGACTTTACTAACTCTACTAAGGCTTTCTTAGAGAATATTCTCTTAAATCCTTCTATGGGATTTAATCTATCTAATTTGATTGTTAAAGTTTTAGTAGTAAAAATAAATCCTACTTGTAAGTAATTAACAATTAATGCGGATAAAAATGCTATACCTAAAATTGGCAATACTATTATCATGAAATCAGCCATTATTTTTAAAGAGTTTGAACTTAGGTTATTTGGGTTAAAGTACTTGTCTACATTTTGAATTTCAAGAAATGTATTAGCAATAAATTTTTCTAAATGAGAACTCATCATTCCACCAAATAACTTTAGACCTAAAAAACAAGCAAATAAAACTGCTACATTATTAATTTCTTTACTTTGAACTATTTGCCCTTCTTCTCTAGCTTCTCTTCTTTTTTTAGGAGTTGGCTTTTCTGTTTTTTCTCCCTCTGCAAACAATTGCAGGTTTAATTTAATCATATTATCAACCTTATTTATAATTTAATAAATTTATAAATATCATTGAGTATTATATTAAATATCTCAATAATAGAATTATAAAAAATTGGCATTGTAACCATAATAATAGCTAAACCTATAAATACCTTTAAGGGCATACCTACTACAAATACATTCATTTGTGGGATGGTCTTTGCCATAACACCTAAAACAATATCTGTTAGAAAAATAATTGCAACAACTGGTAGACTTAATTTAAACCCTATTTCAAAAGATTTGACTAATCCTCCCACAATTATCTTCATCACATTGTCATTATAAATCAATTTACCAATTGGTATGTAGTTATAACTATCAACTAAGGCAATTATAATCTTATGATGACCATTTATTAATAGCATAAATAAAAATGAAAGTATATAATAAAAATTCCCCATTAAGGGTACCTGGGTTTTATTTTGAGGATCCACAACATTTGCCATTCCGAAACCAATTTTCATATCTACTATTTGACCTAGAACATAAAATGCAGACATAAAAACATAGCTTATAAAGCCTATTATTATTCCTACCATTAGTTCCTTTATAATAACTATAACTATAAGTTCATTTCCTAAATTAATAGATATTGGACTAGATATTGAAAGCAAAAGTGTTAGAAAGAAGCTTAAGCCAATCTTCATAATATTAGGAACGTTTTGAGAACTGAAAAATGGGGAAAATATAAAAACCCCTGAAACCCTTACAAAAACTAATAAAAATAACTGGTATTCATTTAGTATTATATCTATTATTTCATCCACTTATAGCCACCCTTTAAAGTCAGTATATGTATAGGTTAATATTTGAAAGTAATCCAGAAGCAAATTCTGTAATCAAACTAAGAATCCAAGGTCCAAAGATTAATAAAGATAAAAATACTGCAATAATCTTTGGTACGAAGGCAAGTGTAGCCTCTTGTATTTGTGTAACAGCTTGAATAACGCTAACAATTAAACCCACCAATAGACTGATAAGTAACATGGGGGCTGCAGCAAAAAGAACTGTACGAACTGAATCTTGGGCTAATCCTAACATATCAGCATTATTCATATTTCCCCTCCTATTTAAATCCTAAAACTAAAGATTTTACAATTAAATTCCATCCGTCTACAAGGACAAAAAGTAAGATTTTAAATGGTAAGGAAATGATCACAGGTGGTAACATCATCATACCCATAGCCATCAATGTACTTGCCACTATCATATCTATAACTAAAAAAGGTATATAAATTATAAATCCTACTTGAAATGCAGTTTTTAACTCGGATATAATAAATGATGGTATCAATACATGGGTTGGAATATCGTCCAAAGTAGCTACATTTGAATATCCTTTTATATTCATAAATAATCCTATATCTTTGTCTCTTGTTTGTTTGAACATAAAGTCACGTATCGGATTTAAAGCTTTTTCTAAGGCTACTTCTTGTGAAATTTCCTCATTAACAAAGGGTTGAATAGCCTCATTATTTATTTCAGTACCAATGGGCATCATAATAAAGAAAGTTAGAAACAAGGCTAGCCCAATTATCACTTGATTTGGTGGTGTCTGTTGAAGCCCTAAGGCACTTCTGATAAATGATAGTACTATTAGGATCCTTGTAAAACCTGTAAGCATGATTAAAATTGATGGGGCCAAAGTTAAAATGGTTAATACAAAAAGCAATTGTAAAGAAAATACATAGTTATCCGGATCTCCATCATCATCTAATGTTACTGTTTTACCAAATAAGGATATGCTAGGCTCTGCAGAAACAGTAGACGAAAAAATCATAATTAAAATACAAGCAACAATTATTATTTTTATAGGTTTTTTCATTGTTTGTCTTCCTTATTCTTTGAAAAAGTAATTTTCTCAATTATTTTGTTGATGCCAAAATCGGTCTTATTATGATTATTTATATGTTTATCTAAATAATCATTAAAATCTTTTCCTAAAAACTCTTCATCAGTAAAGGTATCTATAATTTTTGTACTATTGGGAGTTAAAGATAAAATATATATTTTCTTATTAACATTTATTATAATTATTTTTATTTCATTTGAGATATTTAGTGTATCTAGTAAATTAATATATTTACTATTTGAATAGCCCCTATAGCTTTTAGCTATTAGTTTTGTTCCACAAATGGTAATAATTATAACAAGGATAAATATTCCAATTAAGAATACCAACTTTAGGACAATTTGAAACAAGCTTACATCCTCATAAGCTGAAGCAAATACTGGTTGATGAAAACTCATAATCATAATAAACAATATATACTTAATAAGACCCTTTTTCATTTTACCCTAATACCTTCTTTACAGCATCGATAACCCTGTCAGCTTGAAAAGGTTTAACTATAAAATCTTTTGCCCCAGCTTGAATAGCTTCAATTACCATAGCTTGTTGCCCCATTGCAGAACACATAATTATTTTTGCGTTACTATTTATTTTTTTAATTTCTTTAACAGCCTGTATACCATCCATTTCTGGCATTGTAATATCCATAATTACTAGTTCTGGTGTTAGTTCCTTATATTTTTCAACCGCTTTCAATCCATTTTCAGCTTCTCCTAGAACTGTAAAGTCATTTTTAGTTAAAATATCTTTAATCAATATCCTCATAAAAGATGCATCATCTACGATCAATATTCCATTTGACATTGTAATACCTCCTATATTAACTATACTTTAAATAATCTTTTTATTCGTGTTCTCAACTTCAGTTACCCTTACGCCAAAATTATCGTCTATTACAACAACTTCGCCTCGGGCTATAAACTTTCCGTTTGCATATATATTTAATGCTTCTCCTACTAATTTTTCCAATTCAATAACAGTACCTTGTCCAAATTCTAAGATTTCACTTATATTTTTATGGGTTCTTCCTAATTCAACAACTATTTTAATAGGAATATCGCCAACCAAGTCAATGGATTCTACAGGTGTAGATGCCACCTCCATATTGAAGTTTTGAAATTCAGGTTTTTTAACCACAACCATATCATCTTTTTCATTTCTAATACTATTAGATGCAAAATTTCCACCAGTAATATTTGAATTATCTTGTTGGTTTAAATCTTCTAGATTGGGTTGATTAACTTTTGATTCTATTCTTTCTGTTATCAAACTTTCATTTACATTTGTTTCTATTGTTGGTGAACTAGGTTTATTTTCAACTATTACATCTGTATCTTGAGTAGGATTCATCAAATTATCAACCATTTCTTTTCCAAAGTTTATGGGAATCAATTGCATAATATTACTATCTACAAAATTCCCAATTATCATTTTAAAGGAGATTTTAATGATAGGAGATTCTGTTTTTAGCATTTCTATTTTTTGTTTGCCTTCAGGAAAAGTAATTTCCATGGTAACAGGTGGTTCGATATCTATGGTCTTCATAAGCATTTCAGATAAGGAGGTAGATGCGGAACCTATCATCTGGTTCATTGCTTCACCTACGGCGCTTAAATCAAGCTCTGACAATTCTCTTTCAGTATCAAATTCTTCTTTACCCATCATAATATCTGATATTATTTTAGCATCCCTGTTGTTAAGTATTAAAATATTTGAACCTTCTAATCCAGATTTATAACTTACGTCTATTGCCACGAAGGGCATTTTATAATCATGTGCCAACTCCTCAGTTGTAGTTATTTCAACTTTTGGCGTTGTAATGCTAACCTTTTTATTTAGCAAAGTTGATAATGTGGTAGCAGCTGTTCCCATACTAATATTACCGATTTCACCTAGGGCGTCTATTTCTATATCGGATAAAGTATTTTCAAGATTGGCTTCATTTACGTAAGTTTCTTCATTAAAATTGTACATCTCATCATCTTCATCTTCCATATCATTACCTTTCAACAAGGCATCGATTTCTTCTTGAGATAACATATCTTTACTCATTATCATAATCACCTTCCTTTACCACTTGGACTATTTTTATTGCAATTTTATCTTTTATTTGCCCAACTTCACCCTTGAATTTTACCTTGCTACCTATTTTTATGGGTATTAAGTTATTATTATTTTCTAACTTAATTATATCCCCTGGTTCCATATTAAGTAAATCTCTAACGTAAATATTGGAATGCCCTAAATAAGCAATTAAAGGAACTTTAGTATTTAATATTTTAGCTTTAATAGCTACTTTATCTTCCTTAGAATCTTCTTTAATAGAAGTAGTAAACCAAAATCTAGTATTTAATTTATCTAATATTGGTTCCAATAAAATATAAGGTATGCAAATATTCATCATTCCCTCTATTTTTCCTATTTCAATACTCATTGTTATAAGAGCAATAGTTTCATTGGGGGGGACTATTTGAGCAAATTGAGGGTTTGTTTCAATTTTTTCAAGTATAGGATTTAAATTTATTACATTACTCCAAGCTTCTTTTAAATCATTAACTATACTTTGCATCATGCCATGTAAAAGAGACAGCTCTATTTCAGTAAAAGGTCTTGTTTCTTGATTACTTCCTCCATCTCCTCCAAGCAATCTATCTATTATTGTATATACAATATTGGTCGACATATCAAGTATTATTTGACCATTCAATGGATTAAAATCTATAATATTTAAAAAAGCTGGATTAGGCAATGAATTACTAAATTCACTATATGCAAATTGATCCACTGTCAATATTTCAATTTTAACAGGTGCCCTCAGGTATCCAGTTAAAAAGGTTTGTAAAAATCTTCCAAAGTTTTCATGTATTACTTCTAAAGTTCTTAATTGTTCTTTAGAAATTTTTTGTGGATTTTTAAAATCATATTTTTTAACTTTTTTGGAATCATCACTATTTTGAATTTTTTTAACATCTAATTCTCCCGAACTTAATGCATTAAGAAGGGAATCGATTTCACTTTGCGACATTACTTCTGCCAAGAGACTCACCCCTCTATTGAATTATAAAATCATTAAAATATATACTTGTTATTTTTTCGCTTTCAAATATATCTATTAGTCTTTTCAAGATTTCATCTTTTAGCTTTGTTTGCCCTTTTTCTCCTAACAATTCTTCTTCAGTTTTACTAGCAATTATTTCATTTGCCATATCCCTAGTAAGAAATTTTTTGCTTTCTATGGTTTTTTTAAGTTTCTCATCAATTGTCTCTATAACTATATTAATTTTCACCATCTTTTTACTGTCTTTTATATTACAATACATGTCATCAATACCCACTGTAAATGTAGGAACCTCTTTGACTTTATCTCCAGATCCCTTTATATATACAATTATTCCAATAACCACACCTATCATTAATGCAATAATTAATATAAAAATTATAGTTAGATTCTTTTTAGACACATTATCACTCCATTCACTTTCCTATGG
The DNA here is from genome assembly GCA_964637035.1 of uncultured Tissierellaceae bacterium. Lineage (GTDB taxonomy): Bacteria > Bacillota > Clostridia > Tissierellales > Tissierellaceae > CAZMMV01. The sequence goes on along the minus strand of CAZWTU010000001.1, from coordinate 69,694 downwards.
TTCTAAATCTTGGTAAATATCTCTTAAGATAATAACATCTACACGCCTGTTTTTAGCTTTGTTTTCAGCAGTATCATTTGGTGCAATATTTCTATAGTAACTGTAGCCTGAAGAAGATATCCTTTCTCCACCTATACCTGCATTTTCTACTAGGTATCTTAAAACATTAGTGGCTCTAGCTGAAGATAACTCCCAGTTTGTTGGAAAACGACTATTTTTTCTAAGTGGGACTGTATCTGTATGCCCCTCAACCTTAATTTGTCTATTTATAAATTCTTCTTTATTAAGAATTTCTGCTACAGACTCTAGTATTTCAAATGAATCTCCTTTTATAGTAGCACTTCCAGAGTCAAAAAAAACATTATCCATAAATCTAATAATTATTCCTCTTTCTTCTATTTCTACATTTATCATATTACCTAAACCTAATGTATCTAAATAGTCTTCCATGTATTCCTTTAACCTTTCTAGGTCATCATCTAATTCTAAATCTAAGTTAGGTATTTCAGGCAAAGGTTCTGAAGGCTTTTCTCCTTCAAAAACTCCCGTACCACCATGAAAACTGCTCATAATACTTCTAAATTTATCAGCATCAACTTCTGATATTGAAAATAACAATACAAAAAATGCTAATAGCAGGGTAACTAAGTCACTATACGTGGTTAACCAAACCCTTGAGGTATCGCCACTTTTTGAGTTATCTGTTCTCCTCCTGCGTGCCATTATATTACCTCACTCTCTACCTCTTCATTTAATAGGTTTCTTTGTTCTGGAGGAATAAATGTTTTTAGTTTTTCTTCTATAATTCTTGGATTTTCTCCTGCCTGAATAGACAAAAGTCCCTCTATCATAAGATCCTTCATTAGGACTTCTGATTGACTTCTCACCTTTAACTTTTGAGCTAGTGGTAAAAAAATCACATTGGCTAAAACTGATCCATAAAATGTAGTCACAAGTGCAACTGACATATTAGGACCAATAGAAGCATAATCATCAAGTTTTTTCAACATATTTATTAGTCCAATTAAAGTACCTATCATCCCAAACGCTGGGGAATAAGTACCCATTGTTTCTAATACTCCTTGCCCCTGTGCATGTCTTTCTGTTAGAAAAGCTAATTCAGTTTCTAATATATTTCTAACTAGTTCAGGATCAGTTCCATCAACAATTAAATTTATTCCTTTTTTTAGAAAGTCATCTTCTAGCTTTTCTCCATACTCCTCTAAGGATAATAATCCTTCTTTTCTTGCTATATTTGCAAGGGTAATTATTTCTTCTATAATATTATTAATAGAAACTTCTTTATGAAAAAAGGCTTTTTGAAATACTTTCCACAAGCTAGTAATGGTTTTTAATGGGTAGGATAATATGGTTGCTGCTATTGTCCCACCTAAAACAATTATCAAAGAAGGTATATGTACGTATGTCATTATGTCTCCAGTTATGATGATACTCCATATAATAAAGCCAAACCCAAAAATTAAACCTATTATTGTTGAAATATCCAAAGATTACACCTCCTCATCATAAAATTTAATTTTAAACTTATTTACTTTTGATTTATACTCAATGACTTTATTAATAATATCATCTATTGAGTCTGCTACCACAAATTTTTTACCATTACTAAGGAAAATAACAGTATCAGGTGTTTCTTCAATAAGATAAATAAGTTCACTATTAATTACAAATTCTTTTTGATTTAATCTTTTTACTTTGATCATTTAGGCCACTTCCCTTATTTAAAATAAGGGAGAGGTAAGTCTCCCCTATTTTTACTAATTATCTTTTCATATTAACTAGTTCTTGTAACATTTCGTCTGATGTAGTTATTATTCTTGAATTTGCTTGGAAACCTCTTTGTGTAGTTATCATCTCTGTAAATTCTAATGATATATCTACATTTGACATTTCAAGTGTACCACCTTCTATTCCTCCAAATCCACTTGTGTTTGCCTTCCCAAATTGAGGCTCACCGGAGTTTCTTGTATCTAAGAAAAAGTTACCTCCCATTTTTTGAAGTCCCATAGGGTTGTCAAACTTAGCAAGCATAATTTGACCTAAAGATTTCCTTTCTCCGTTGGTAAATACTCCTGTTACTGTACCTGTGGCATCAATGGTAAAACCTTCTAATACGCCTGACGTATTACCTGTTTTAGCTTTAGGGGTTAAGTCTGTTTCATTGGCGTATTGGGTGATATATTTTATACTATCTGGGTCATCTGGATCAAATAAGGTTATATTGTTAAATGTACCTGAAGGTGATATATCTGTCAGAGTAGGATCTTCACCTGGCTTTTGATCCTTAGTATGGGTAAAGTTGATTCCATTTAATCCTTCTGCATTTATTGATATAGAATCAGAAAATCCATCTCCACCAATTTCAGCATCACCTATATGGGTTAATTTACCATTGGAATCAAATGTTAATCCATCAGTTATATCAATTAAACCATCTAAATCTGTTTCTGTATAATTCCCAGTAGCTAAATCAGTAAACCTTGCAACAGACAGGTCCCACTGAACATTACCATCTTCATCTTTTTCACCCTTCTGAAGCTCAAATGTAATTTTGTAAGAATTACCAAGTGAATCTTGGATAGTTGTATCAAATTTTCCACCATCTCCGTTAGAGTTCAAATTCCCCTCAAAATTTATTTTATCAGTAGCAGTTGGTGCCTTTGTTTCTGATTTGTTTATCCTAATATTAGTTACGTCACTTTGAATATTGCCCTCTTCATCGGCTGCGTATCCTAAGACTTTAAAACCATCAGCAGTTACAAGATTTCCATCTCTATCTAATGTTAAGTTGCCTGCCCTTGTATAAAATTTGTTATTAAATCCGGTATCATCCGATACAACAAAAAATCCTTCTCCACCTATCATCAAATCTGTAGGGTTGTCAGTTCTCTGCCCAGGTCCATTGGTGTGTACTGTGCTTATAGAGCCTACAGAGGCTCCCATTCCTATTTGTTGAGGATTTGTACCACCTTTTCCACCTTGGGGGGCTGATGCTCCTCTAGTAACTTGACTAAATACTTCTTGAAAGGATACTTGTCCCTTTTTAAACCCTACTGTGTTAACATTGGCTATATTGTTACCAATTGTATCCATCTTGCCTTGATGTATCCTCAGCCCTGATACTGCCGAGTACATTGACCTCATCATATTTCATTCCTCCATTTTATTGAGCAGTAGTAAATCATCCATCAGTCAGATTTACATAACTTCCATAAGGTCCAGTTATATTATTACTGCCCCATCAATATTTGTAAATACCTTTTCTTCTAGTTGATCTTTATTAATAGTTGTAATCACTGTTTTGCTACTAATATTAGCTATAAAAGCCTTGTTATCCATTAAAATCAATGCATCCTTAACGCCTTTATTTTCCGCTGTTCTAAAAGCTTTTTCTAACCTTACCATATCCTCTAGACTAATATCCATATTTCTATTTGATAGTCTTTTTGTAGCATGTTTTGAAAACTTAATTTCTACATTGTTTTTATCGATATTCTCCAAAATTTCATGGAAATTCTTATTTGATACTTTGTTTGACTTCTTAATATTGTTTTGATTTAATTTTATTAATCTACTTTCAATTTCCCTTATATTCATGTCTTTCATATTTTCAACCTCTTATAATTATTCTATTTTTGTTGGTGTATCATCTTCTTTGGGTAATTCATTTTTATCGAAATCAAAGTAAGCATCCATAGCCTTTCTAATATTAGTAATTTCTTTTAAAATTTCAACATTAGCCTGAATTTGATTTAAATTCATATTTTCAAGAGAAACTATCATTTCTTCGGAAGTATTCTCCACGGTTTTGTTTAAGGCAGTCATTTGTTCTAAAGAGCTAAATTGTGCTAATTGTGCAATGAACTCCCTGTCTTCTATAGGATTTAATGGATCTTGATTAGCTAATTGTGTAGTTAGAAGCTTTAAAAACGCGTCCTTGTCAAGATTATGCATGCCTTTAGTATCTACTCCTTTGGTTTCTTCCTGTTCTTTGAAATTATAAATATATTCTTTATATTCATCATTTACTTTCACCATATTTCCCTCCTAAGCAAATAAATTTAAACTTGTACCTGAAGATAGATATATTGGATTTTTTGCATCCATTTTTATATTATCTTCATATAATCCAATTTTTTTATCTTCAATTTCTTTTTTGAGTTTGATTTTTTTGTTTCTTCCATTAAAATTAAATTGATTAGAATTGTGTTTATCGAAGTCACTATTCTTGCCTACAAAAACTTCAAATGTTTTTATTTCTAATCCTGTATCTTTTATACCTTCTTTTAGTTGAAACAGATTATTTTCAATAATTTCTTTTGCTCTATGATTATCAACCATGATTTTAGCTACTAAAGTGTTTTTTACAACTTCTACTTCCATAATCATTTCCCCTAAAGATTCTGGCTTTAAGGTAACTTTAATTTGATTTTTATTATTACTTAAATCAAATTTTACTTTTTCAAGAATATGATTCATGAATTGGTTTTTATCAATAGGTTGATTATCCTCCATCTCAAGATTTGGCATCCCATCAATCTTTACTTCTTGTTTTTCTAGTGTGAAATTAATTTTATCTTGTATGTTTGTTTTTTCTTTTATCTTGATTCCTGAGTCTTCATTTATTTCTTTTACATTAGGCTCTTTGAATCCTTGGCTTTCACTAAAATCTTTACTATCCTCATCATTAGAAGTAATGTCATTTAAGATTAATTTGTTATCTTCATTAGTTGACATTTCAACCCCATCATCATCTAATTCTAAATTTTCATTTGTCATTGATAACTTAGGATTAATTTCACTTTCTTCATCTATAACTTTCATAGATTTACTTCTATCAACATCTAATTTTAAACCTATATCTATTTCTAATCCTTCTTCATCTACTAGTAATCCCTGGTTTTCAATTTCATTGATCTTTAGTTCAGATATACTAACTGATGAATCTTTCTCTAGAATATGAATATTTTCTATTTCATCAGGTTTTAATGTTAACAAAGATTCTAAATTTAAAATACTGATATCTTCATCTACAGTTAAATCATCATTTTTATCAAATTCAGATATCTTTTGAAAAACATTTAAAAATAAATTATATTTATCTTCATAATTAATGGGCAAGTCTTTTTCTTCTCTCTCAGGATTTTCTAAATCTTCTACTTGCTTTTTATATTTTAAACTTTTGACATCTTTTTCTAACTTATTTTCTTTGTTTTTCATTATTTTTTCAACTTTAGCTTGAAATTGGTTTTCTTCTTTATTGTCTTTCATATTAGATTTAATTGGAGAATTAAAGCCTTTATTCCCATTAAAACTTACTTTTTTACTGCCAGTTCTTATTATACTAGAATTATCTAATAATATATTTGCTTTAGCTTCCATTGGTTCACCTCCTTTAATCATTTTTGCTTAGGTTTAGCAAGTTCTCTTGTAACCCTAGAAGCATTTTCAGCTTCCATAAAATCCAAAACCTTAGATAAGGTTTGATTTTTCATCCTTGATAAGACATCAATAATAATTAAATTATCAGATAAGTTATAAGCATTTTCATCATTAAGTTCAAGGGATGTAATTGTTTCTTCATTTGTAATCATGCTTTCAACTATTTTAGCAACTTTACCTGGTGCCATTTTTTCATATATTTGAACCAAATCTTTAATTTTTAAATTGTATTCAGTAATAAATTCTATTGCCTTACTTATATTTTCAATAATGTTGTCATTAGATTGTATTATGTTTTCACGTCTTGCAATTTCAATAAATAATTCTTCAGTAAATTTTTCGTCTCCAATACTATATAATAATTCACCAGCTTTTACATTTGATAGATTTGTGTATATAATCCCTAATTCTTCCATTGAGTAACTTTCAAAATTCCCTATTTCAGTGGTGACTTGATCTATGGGCCTGGTTTCGTAAAGTTGAGCAATATCTTTCAAATTTTTTTCTTTACTATCTATAATATAAATTAATCTTTGTATTTCATTTCTTTTTTCTTCTTTAAAGGACTTCAATATATAATCTTTTATATCACCATCCATATAATATAGTAATTCACTAAGTTTGTTTTTATCAACCCTACTTAATATTTCTAAAAAATCTCTTTCAAGAAAATTATTTTCTATTTCAATTAATGACAATTTAATATCTTGGTTCTCCATCCGAGAAATTTCCGAGAGAATTTCCTGTTTTTCTTCATCCTTGGCTTCCTCGTAGGTAGAGACTAATAAATCTTTTCTAAGTTCCATGTTTCTTATTTTTAATACAATGTCTTCAGTTTTTTTAGTTGAGATAGAATTCATTTCTTTTATTAAATTAAAATATAAGCCCTCATCTTCTTTTTTTATTATATAAATCTTATCTGCAGCTACATCAGGATCAAATTTTAAAAAATGCTTTGCTAGATAATCCACTTTTTCATCCTTTTCTTCTTCTGTGGGATAATTACTGAAATATTCACCTATTACCCCTGGCATCTTAGAAAAAGAATTATTTATATTTTGTTTAAAAGCCTTATTACTGTTATAAAAAACACTGAAAATAATTACTGGTATTACAAGAAAAGTTATAAGTAAAATAAATATAAATTTAAGCAGTTTTCTCTTTTTTCCTTTATTTTTCTCTTCCATAGTATCCATAGATTTTCCTCTATTTCTAATTTGTATTTTTAAATGAGACAATATTATCTATTATCTTTTCCTGTTTTTTATCTTCTTCGGCTATAAATTGACTATAATCTTTTTCTTTTAGCTTTTCCAAAGTTTTCTTTTCTTTCACAGCTTCCAGTAATTCCTGTTTGGCACAATCTAATTTTATGTTTATTTGGTGAATTAATTCTTCCTGTTTTTTTATATCTTTAGATATATCTGATAAATGGTTGTTATACAATTTTAAACTTCTTATGTCTGTTTTCACTTGTAGTTCATTTCTTTTATTTATTAAAATTTCTTTTTGTTGGTTATAAATTATTAATTTTTCTTCTTCTTTGTTTAACTTATTATTTATATTTCCAAGTACACCTTTTTTTACATTTTCAATATCTTCTTTATAATTTAGAATTTTTTCTAGTTTAAAAGTATATCCTAACAATTATATTACCTCCAAACCTAATTAGTTTATTTCATGATAAATTTCTTCTATTTTAGCTAATGTTTCCTCAAAATCAGTGGTATTGGCTGTCTCTTGTTTCAAAAAAGTATTTATATTCTCTATTAAATTTATGGCTAAATCTATTTTTTTATTTGAACCCATTTTATAGGCACCAATATTTATTAAATCCTCTGATTCCTTGTATACAGCCATTATATCTTTTATTGCATTAGCCATTTTAAGATGTTCCTTACTAATGATATTTGGCATAACCCTAGATATACTTTCTAAAACATCTATTGCCGGATAATGGTTAGCATTTGCCATGTTTCTAGATAATACTATATGACCATCTAATATTCCCCTAGCAGCATCAGTAACAGGCTCTGATAAATCATCTCCATCTACTAAGACAGTATAGAGACCTGTAATGCTACCCTTATTAGATGTTCCAGCTCTTTCAAGGAGTTTTGGCATAATGGCAAATACAGATGGTGTAAATCCTCTAGATACAGGTGGTTCTCCAATAGCTAGTCCTATTTCTCTTTGGGCCATTGCAAATCTTGTTAAAGAATCCATAAGCAACATAACATTTAGTCCCTTATCTCTAAAATATTCAGCTATTGCAGTGGTTACCATAGCTCCCTTTAATCTAATTAATGCGGGTTCATCAGAAGTAACGACCACTATAATTGACTTTGCCAATCCTTCCTCAGTTAGGTCGTTTTCCAAAAACTCTTTTACTTCCCTGCCCCGTTCACCTATTAAACCTATAACATTTACATCAGCTTTGCTGTTTCTTGATATCATGCCCATTAAAGTAGATTTCCCAACCCCAGAACCAGCAAATACTCCTATTCTTTGACCTTTACCACAGGTCAATAGGCCATCGATAGCCTTAATTCCAAAAGATAAAGGTTCCTTAATTACGCTTCTGTCTAGAGGATTAGGTGGTTGACTAGATACAGGATAAACCTTATCAGATTTTATATTTCCCTTACCATCTATAGGATTTCCTAGACCATCTAATACTCTTCCAATTAGGTCATCACCTACGGTTACATTTAAAGTCTTGCCACTTCCAACAACTAAGCTACCACTAGCAATTCCTTCCATTTCACCTAAGGGCATTAATAGTATTTTATCTTCTTTAAATCCAACAACCTCTGATAATATTGGTTTTTTGCTCCTATCAGGATATATATAACAGATTTCTCCTATAGTAGCCATAGGCCCATTAGATTCTATAGTTAAACCAGTAACCTTTGTTATTCTACCTGTATACTTCATAAATCTTTTTTCTTTTACCGCATTAATATATTTTTTTAAATTTATATGTTTTTCCATTTAATCACTCATTATTTAATATTGAGGTTAAAAGTTCTTTTACCTCTGATAATTGGTTGTTTAGACTAGCATCAATACTACCTTTAGAAGTTTCTAGTATACAATCACCTTTTTCTAATTTTGCATCATACTTAATTTCTAATTCTGAAATAAGGTTAGACTTTGCTAATATAATGTCATTTGACATTTGGACTATATCATAATCTTCCTTTGAAGTTATAATAGTAAGTTTGTCATTTAAGTCTAAATTTTCAATTCCTTTTAAAACTAATGAAATAATGAGCTCGCTATCTTCTTCAGTTTTTTTGTGAATTAAGTTTTCATAAATAACAGTAACTAGCTCTATAATATCCTTTTCAGAATCTTTCAATAATTTTTCTTTGTCTTTTATATATTTTCTTTTTATTTCCAAAGCCTCTTTTATCAAGATGTCAGAATCAGTTTTACCCTCACTATAACCTTTTTCATATCCTAATTCATATCCTTCTTCATATCCTAATGTAAACCCATTGTTTTTGGCTTCGTTGAAGATGTCCTTTGATTTTTCATATGCATTATGTATAAATAAATCACTTTTGTCTTCTCCAGATTTTATCATATTTAAAGCTTGTTTTTTTGCATTGTTGGCTATAATTTCTGCTTGAATTTCAGCTTTTTTAATTATCTCTTGAGCTTCTTTTTTGGCAGCTTCTATTATTGGTTTCATAGATTTATCTTTTGTAATGTGAGCTATCTTACTACCACTAGCTTCTTCTTTATTTATTACTCTAAAGGATTTAATTATACTAGACAATTACCTCATCTCCCCCTCTAGGTGTAATAATCTCTCCATCTTCTTCCAACTTTCTTATTACATTTACTATGCCTTGTTGAGAGTCCTCAATATCCCTTATTCTAACTGGGCCCATAAATTCGATATCTTCTTTAATCATTTCAGCAAGCCTTTTGGACATATTGCTAAATATAAGTTCTTTAACCTCTTCACTAGCACCTTTTAATGCTGTAGCCCACTGAGAATTTTCAATTTCTCTAACAATTCTTTGTATACTTCTACTATCAAGGCTTATTATGTCTTCAAATACAAACATTCTCTTTCTTATTTCTTCACTTAATTCTGCATCCCTAAAATCTAACTCTTCCATAATATGTTTTTCTGTGCCTCTATCTACTGTATTTAAAATATCTACTACACTTTGTATTCCACCTGTTGTAGTGAAATCTTGAGCTAATATATTAGAAAACTTGCTTTCAAGGACACTTTCGATTTCTCTTACTACCTCAGGAGATGTCCTATCCATTATTGCAATTCTTCTTGTAACCTCTGATTGCTTCTCTATAGGTAAGCTTGCTAAAATTTGCGCTGATTGTTGATGGTCTAAATATGATAAGACTAATGCTATAGTCTGTGGGTGTTCATTTTGTATATAGTTTAGCAACTGATTAGGATCAGCCTTCCTAATGAATTCAAAAGGCCTAACATGCAATGAGGAAGTTAGTTTACTAATTATATTTACAGCTTTATCAGCTCCTAAAGCTCTTTCCAATACATCCTTGGCATAATTGATACCGCCTTCGGAAATATATTCTTGAGCCAAGCATATTTGATAAAACTCCTCAATTACGATTTTCTTTTCCTCTGGAGATACCATTCTCATATTAGCTATTTGAAGGGTTAATTCTTCAATCTCTTCTTCATTGAGATGTTTAAAAATTTCAGCTGATTTTTGGGGTCCTAAGGCTATGAGTAATATTGCTACCTTTTCTTTTCCTTTGAAATCTCTTTTAGCCATACTAATTCTCTCCTATTCATTTAACCAATTCCTAAGCAATTGCGCAACTGACTCTGGTTTTTTTTCTATAAAATTTTCTATTTGTAATTTCATTTTAGATTCTTCAGCCTGGAATTCTAAATCTTCAACTTCACTTTCAATCATAGATTTCTCTGCTAATAATTCCTCAATCTCTTTAGATTCTTTTATGCTTTGTTTTCTACTAGAAATGATAAATATTGCTAATATAATTAATGCAAGTATAATTGGTAAGACCACATATAACCAATTTAAGGAACTTTCTTTTGACATGAAATCACCATTATCTATTATATTAAAACTTTCAGCCCTTACTTGGACTTGTTTAGTGTCTAACCCTGTTGCAGCATAAATTAAATCTGCAAATTCTTTTTGCCTTTCATCCGTCATTTCTCCGTCTGCCAATGCATCTTTATTAATAAGTACTGCCACAGTAATACTTTCCACCTGACCAGGAGCTTGTCTTATTTCTTTATTGATTTGGTTTAGTTCGTTATTTATTATTTTACTAACCTTATCATATCTATTTGTTCCATCGTCTTCCATTTGATAATCAGGCTCTGTATTTGGGTCTACTCCCGGTACTCCGCCGGCTTGTAATCCTATCATGTGTTCCTCTACTTCTTCTAAGGAACGAACAAGGCCTTCTTCATTACCTTCTATTGGGGGAGCAAATTCAACAATAGTGGTTTTTTGACTGTCCATATTTATTTTAACACTTGCCATTACGTCTACATTTCCAAAACCTACAATATTCTCTAAAAATCTTATAATACTATGACTTATTCTTGTTTCAAGGTTTTGTTTTATAAGAAACACATCAGTAGCAAAAATCTCGTTTTCATTTTGTTGGCCTAAAAGTCTACCATCATCATCTATTACCGTAACGTCTTCAGGGTCCATGGTAACAGCACCTGCAACTAAGTGCTTTATTGAATTGACCTTTTCCAATGATATAGGCTGGCTACCTCTTGTTTCAATATATATAGACGCTGTTGTTTTGGTATCATCGTTATCTAATACGAAATTTGTACTTTCTTTTTCATTAATAAATACCTCAGCGCTTAAAATTCCATCTATTTCACTAATCTTAGAAGCTAACTTACTTCTGTCAGCTAGTTTCATTCTTTGCTTTTTATCATATTCAGTCATTGTCCAACTTGTATCATTGAAAGCATCTAGATAATCATAACCATCTTTAGGAAGACCATATGTAGCTAATTCAATTTTGATTTTATTTTTCATTTTTTCTGGAACAAGAATACTTCTTTGGTTATTACTTGTTTTCCAGCTTACATCCATTTCATCTAGTTTAGTTGTTATTTCACCTACATCATTTAAACTTAAATCACCATATAAAACTGAATACTTAGTTCGGGTTAACATTAAAATCAGTAGAGTAAAACTGACTAAAACTATTAAACTAGTAGATAAAATCTTTATTTTTTTCTTTTTATCTAAAGAAGTCCAATATTCAATTAATTGTTCCTGTAATTTTTTTAAAGATTCTAGCACTACTACACCTCTATTCTATAAATTACTATATTTGGATTCTTAATATTTCTTTATAGGCGTCTATAACTTTGCCTCTTATAGCTAGTGTAATTTGTAATGCTACATCTGCTTTTTCAGAAGCAATAGTGAGATCATGAAGGTTGTCCAATTCGCCAATAGCCAGTAATTTTTTGTAAGACTCACTATCCTTTTGGGTTTTATTTACATTATCTATGGCTTCTAGTAAAAATGAACTGAAAGCCTTTTCTGAGTTTTCAGTAATTTTATTGTTATCATAGTCATTAAAGTTTAAAAAATCTTGTATATTATTAATTTTCATAAATTAACCCCTTCCAATTTCTAATGCCTTCATGAGCATTGATTTAGATGAGTTGATAGCTGTAATATTGGCATCATAAGATCTTTGTGCACTTATTAGATCAACCATTTCTTTTATAATGTCCACATTAGGCATCTTAAGGTAACCATTTTCATCTGCATCTGGATGTCCTGGTTCATATACCAGTTTAAATGGAGAATCATCTTCAACGATTTTGCTTATCTTTACACCATTACTATTACTATCAATATTATTTTTGTATTTAGACAGGGATTTTTCAAACGAATTTTGATTATTTTCTTGAAAAACTACCATTTGTCTTCTATATGGCATTCCACCAGTACCCCTGGTAGTATTTACATTAGCCATATTTTTAGAAATAATATCTATTCTAGTTTTTTCTGCATTTAATGCAGAGGTTGATATATTAATAGAATTAAACATACTCATTATTATTTACTCCCTTCTTGAATGACATTTTTAATTCTTTTAAAGTCATTTGATATCTGTTGTACTAAAGCATTATACATTATAGTATTCTTAGCTAATTCTCCTGTTTCCTTGTCAATATTTACATTATTTCCATCTATCCTATATGAAGTAGATTTATCCTTAGAGACTATTGGTGTAAATTCAGATTTACCGATTGATATATGGTTTTTGTTAGTTGTTTGCAAATCTAATTTATTAGTTTCTATAGTTTTTTTTAATTGATTTTCAAAACTAACAGTTTTTCTTTTGTAGTTAGGAGTATTTACATTTGCAATATTATTGCTAATAGTTTTATTTTTTTCCCAGCTTCCTTCTAATGCCTTTTTATAAAAATCTATATTAGTGTATAGACTCTTTAACATTCTCTCACCCCTATCAATATGTTACAAAATAAACACAATATACTAATAACTACTATACTTTTACATAAATATACATAATTTTCATTTATAGTCAAAAAAAAAAGTCCTTATGATGTATATTATATCTTTGAGGCTCATATATCAAGAGTAATTTCAATTATTATGGAAATTTGTAATTAAATGTATCCTTGGTACTATATAAAGTATATAAAAACACAAGAATAGTATAAATACTATTCTTGTGTTTTTAAAAGTTCGCCCTTTAATTTTTCATTTAATATCTTAATATGTGTTCCCTTCATACCTAAGGAACGTGATTCAATAACTCCCGCGGATTCAAGTTTTCTTAATGCATTTACAATTACAGACCGTGTTATACCAACTCTATCTGCAATTTTACTTGCAACTAATAGGCCTTCACTTCCCTCTAATTCATTAAAAATATGTTCCATTGCTTCTAATTCAGAGTAAGATAGGGTTCCTATTGCCATTTGGACAACTGATTTCTTCCTGGCTTCTTCCTCAATTTTTTCACCTTTAGACCTAAGAATTTCCATTCCTACAATAGTAGCGCTATATTCACCTAGTATCAAATCTTCATCTACAAATTCTTCACCAAATCTAGCTAAAACTAAAGTGCCTAATCTATCCCCTGCACAATTTATAGGTATTATAGTTGAAATTTTATCAGAGTGATTACATTCAGTAATACCATCAAAAACACATCCTGCCTCTTGTTTAATATTTTCTTTAGTTTCTCTATACCCTAAGAGTTCTTCGTTGTAGTCATTAGGAAATTTTCTTTCATTAACTATTTCTGATTCAATAGTATCACATTCAAATCCTTTAGAAAGCTCATAGCCTAATATTTTCCCTCTTTTATTTGCAATATAAACATTGGCATTTAAAATACTGCTAAGTTTCTCACTTAATTTTGAAAATGAAACAGGATCAGGACCAAAACTTTGTAATGATTTATTTAATCTTCTAGTTTTTTCTAATAGATTTTTCATCGTTTACCTCCTTGTATTTATCTTTCTAAATTTGTTACTTTAATATACATTTTACTACAAAGTATTACAATTGTACAGCATTCTTTTCAGAATATTTCAATTGTTTATACTCTTTCAACTTCAATATATTTACACTCTTTATTTGTACATTCAATCTTCTTTTCTCTTTTATTCCTTTTGATAATCATCATACTATTACATTCAGGACATTTTTTTTCCACCGGCTCATTCCAAGATACGAAATCACAATCAGGATAACCACTGCATCCATAAAAATTTCTGCCTTTTTTAGATTTTCTTTTTACTATTTTTTTTCCACATTTAGGGCAATCAACATCAATTTTTTCCACTATGGCTTTTGTATTTTTGCAATCCGGATATCCTGGGCAAGCCATAAATTTACCATATCTTCCATGTTTTATTACCATAAGTTTTCCACATTTTTCACATGGTACATCTGTGACTTCATCTTTAATTTCAATTTTTTCTATTTCCTTTTCAGCTTTTGTTAGGTAAATTTCAAAATCTTTATAAAATTCTTCTACCACCTCTACCCAAGTTAATTTTCCTTCAGCTACTTCATCAAGTCTTTCTTCTAAATCGGCTGTAAATTCTTCATTTATAATCTCTTTGAAATACTCAGCCAATAAATCATTTACTAATAATCCTAAATCTGTAGGATCAAAGGATCTATTATCTAGTATTACATAATTCCTAGCTAGTATAGTACCTATTGTAGGAGAAAAAGTACTTGGTCGCCCTACACCCATCTCCTCTAAAGCTTTGATTAAGGAAGCCTCAGTGTAGCGTGGAGGTGGCTGAGTAAAATGTTGATTAGGACTTATGTCTTTAAACAACAATTTGTCACCTGCATTCAATTCTGGAATTCTCTTATCTTTTTCTTCTTCATCAGTAATATATATGGTTAAAAAACCTTTAAAATCTAAAATTGATCCATTTGCCCTAAACAATACATTATTATTATTAATAGTAACTGATAAGGTATTATAAACAGCTGGAGTCATTTGAGAACCTATAAATCTTTCCCAAATCAATTTGTAAATACTATATTGGTCTTTTGTTAAAGAATTTTTTATTTTATCAGGTTCTCTTAAGGCATTAGTAGGTCTTATGGCTTCATGAGCATCTTGAGAATCTTTTTTCTTGCTTTTTGAATAAGATTTTCCACCATTAGAATATTCCTTTCCAAATTTATCTATAATTAGATTAGCAGCTACTTCTATAGCTTCCTTGGATATCCTAGTGGAATCAGTTCTCATATAGGTGATCAAGCCTACAGTCCCTTCCCCCTTAATATCTATCCCTTCATAAAGCTGCTGAGCTACCATCATAGTCTTCCTTGTGGTAAATCTTAATTTTTTTGATGCATCCTGTTGCAATGTACTAGTTATAAATGGCGCATAAGGATTCCTTCTTTTTTTACCTTTTTTCACGCTATCAACTTTAAAACCCTTATTGTCAATTTTATCTAGTATATTATCTACATCTTCTTTACATTTTAATTCTATCTTTTCATCTTTATTTTTTATTCTTTCCCCATAAAAAGTAGCTTCGAATTCTTCCCTATCTTTTTTTAGATTAGTTTTTATACTCCAGTATTCCTCAGGTTTAAAAACATTAATCTCATTGTCTCTGTCACAAATAAGTTTTAAGGCAACACTTTGAACCCTTCCAGCACTTAAACCTTTTCTAATTTTTCTCCACAATAATGGGCTGATTTTATATCCTACTAGCCTGTCTAAAATCCTTCTTGCCTGTTGAGCATCTACAAGGTTTAAATCAATTTCCCTAGGGTTTTTTATAGCTTTCTTCACTGCTTCTTTAGTTATTTCATTGAATTCTACCCTTACTTTATCTTTTTCATCGATTTTTAATGCATGAGCTAAGTGCCATGAAATAGCCTCCCCTTCTCTGTCAGGGTCAGTAGCTAAGAAGACTTTCTTAGCTTTATTAGCATTGGTTCTTAAGTCTTTAATTATAGGTCCTTTACCTCTAATTGTTATATATTTAGGGGTAAATTTATCTTCTATATCAATTCCTAAGCTAGACTTTGGTAAGTCTCTGACATGCCCTACAGAAGCCATAACTTTATAATTTCTACCTAGTATTTTTCCAATAGTCTTAGCTTTAGCAGGCGACTCAACTATAACCAAATTTTTTTGCAAAACATACACCTCCATTTAATAAATCTAGTAGAGACCAAACATTCTACCAGACAATTCCTTTACAGCACCTTTTAATTCTAAAATAGTTAATATACTATTTACATCAGCAATATCTAAATCTGTTCTATAGGAAATAGAATCACAGTGCATAGGTCCTTCTTCTAACAGTTTAATCACTTTAATCTCTATTTCACTATAATCCGAGTAATCTATAGATTTATTAACTGTGTGTTTATTTTTTAATTGTTTTAATTCATAAATCTCTTCAATAATATCGTCTAATTCTAATAATGGTCTTGCACCATCTTTTATTAATTTATTTGTACCACCACTAAATATACTATTTATATTACCTGGTAGTGCAAATACATCTTTTCCTTGTTCAGCAGCATGGGTTGCTGTAATCAAGGAACCAGATTTTTCTTGAGCCTCTATAACTAATACTCCCATTGATAACCCACTTATTATCCTATTTCTTTGTGGGAAATTATATGGAAAAGGTGGTGTTTTCATAGGGAATTCTGAAATTACTGCCCCAAATTTTTCCATCTCATTGTATAAGGATAAGTTTCTTTTAGGATATACTACATCTATTCCATTTCCTAAAACCCCAATGGTCCTCCCGCCATTTTCTAAGGCAGTTCTATGGGCCACCGTATCTATTCCAGCAGCCAAGCCACTAATTATAGTAATACCTAAATCCACTAATTCTTTTGTAAATTTTTCACACGCCCATTTTCCATAAGAAGTTGCTTTTCTTGAACCAACTAATGCTATTGCAAAATTATCTTCCTCAACTATATCTCCCTTTGTGTAAAGAACCTTTGGATTATAGTCTATATATCTTAACCTTTTAGGGTAATTTTCATCATAAATAGTTATAATTTTAATCCTTTCCTTTTCTATATGAAAAAATAAGTTCTCTAAATATCTTTCATTTTTATTTTTTATCAGTTTATTTTTTACCTTACTATCTACAGAATTTATTGAATTAATCTGATTGCTTCCTGCATTCCATAAATCTAGCAAATCATGAAAACATCCTAAAACTTTATCCATATTAGAATTTCCAATTCCTAGACTATTGAGCCAAATTAGAACTTCCCTTTGAGAAATATTCAAGAAACTTACCCCCAATACTTATTATCTAATGTTCTATATCTAATTGCTTCTAAAACATGCTTTTCTTCAATACTGTTTTTACCTTCCAGATCAGCTATAGTTCTTGAAACCTTCAACAATTTATTATAAGTTCTTCCAGTAAATTTATATTTTTTAAAAGCTTGATTCATTATTTTCTCAGATTCCATATTTAATTTGCAATGTTTTTTTACGTCCCTATCTAAGATTTCAGAATTACTAAATATATTTAAGTCTTTATACCGGTCTAATTGAATATCTCTAGCTTTGTTAACTCTTTCTCTAATTGTGGCTGAAGATTCCTCTTCTTTTTCTCCTTTTAAATCATCATATTTAACAGGGGAAACTTCAATATGAATATCAATTCTATCTAATAATGGATTACTTATCTTCCCCAAATATCTATTTATACTTCCTTGAGAACAAGTGCATTCATGGAAGGGATCACCTAAATATCCACAAGGACAGGGGTTCATACTAGATATAAACATAAATTTAGATGGAAATGAATAACTAGCCCTTGCCCTAGAGATAGTTACAAAGCCATCTTCTAAAGGTTGTCTTAATACCTCTAATACAGATTTTTGAAATTCAGGTAACTCATCTAAAAACAAAACTCCATTATGGGATAAGGATACTTCCCCAGGTTTTGGTATCCTACCCCCTCCAATTAAAGATACTGCAGATGATGTATGATGAGGGGCGCGAAAGGGCCTTTCTTTGATTAAGGAATTAGAAGATAACAAACCTGAAATACTGTATATTTTAGTTACCTCGATTGACTCCTCAAAAGTAAGTCTTGGCAATATAGAAGGAATCCTCCTAGCAGCCATGGTTTTTCCAGAACCCGGTGGCCCTATAATAAGCAGGTTATGAAAACCTGCTGCTGCAACCTCCAAGGCCCTTTTTAAACTAGCCTGACCTTTTACATCTTTATAATCTAATATACAATCAATAGAATCTCGATTGGTATAGACCTGGTTTTTATATGGATCTATATGTAATTTATTGTTTAAATAATCTACAACTTGATTAAGCGAATCTATGGGGATAATATCCATATCTTCAATAACAGAACATTCTTCTATATTGTCAAAGGGTATAATACATCTTCTTATACCAAGCTCCCTCATGGAAATCACCATGGGTAAAGAACCTTGTATTTTGTTTACCTTTCCATCTAAGGAAAGTTCACCTAAAAACACAGTATCATCAATATTATTTGCAGAAATCACTCCCGAAGAACTTAAAACACCTATGGCAATTGCTAAATCAATCTGGGAACCTTCCTTTTTAAGATTAGCCGGTGCTAAATTGATAGTGATCCTACTGAGAGGAAAATCGTATCCACTGTTTTTAATTGCAGCCCTTACCCGTTCTTTAGACTCTTTTATAGATGCATCAGGTAGACCTACTATATTAAAAACTGGTATTCCTCTAGATAAATCTGTTTCAACATCAACAACGCAGCCATCTAATCCTTGCAAAACACAAGTATTAATTTTAGAATACATAGTGAGCACCCCTTATGATATTAGACATTACCTAGGTAATAGTCAAAATATGTGGTTATTTTAGCTTTTTAACAAAAAGCATTTTCAATATGATTTAATTTCGCATCTGATGTCAAATAAACTTCAATAATGTCAAATCTTGGTTGAAAATTCATATATTTATTTTGCTTAATATATATATAAGAACAATTTACAATTTTTCTTTGTTTTCTTATATTAACCGCCTCATAGGCATATCCATATTTTAAGCTTGTACGAGTCTTAACTTCAACAAAAACCAGTAATTCTTTGTTTTTATCTAATGCTATTATGTCAATTTCACCTATTTTATTTCTATAATTTGTGTTTAGAACTATATAACCATTTGATTGTAGATATTTCTTGGCTATTAGCTCCCCTTTTTTTCCCTTAAGAATATTATTCACTAATCATCTTCCTTTTTTCAGAATCTAAACTGTATACATAAAATATTATTTCCGCAACAGCCTCATATAATTCTTCGGGTATTTCATCGTCTATATCTAGTTCAATTAATTTATCAACTAGTTCTTTATCTTGGTATACTGCTATATCTTCATCTATTCCTTTTTCTATTATATTTGTAGCTATGATACCTTCCCCTTTAGCAATAACCTTAGGAGAATTATCTTTGTTGGAATACTTCAAAGCTACAGCCCTGTTTAATTTATTCTTCATAATTACACCTTTATATCCAAAAAATAGGTTGGATTATCATTAATCACTATTTGATCAATTAACTTTAACTCTTCTTCAAAAATATATTCTAAATTATTCAAATTATATCCTATACTTTCAATTTTTTTAATTAAAATATCTTCTTGGGATTTAAAAAGTTTAAAATCACTTTTATCTATCTTCATTTTTATATTAATGGTCTTAATATTTAATTGGCAAGAAATCTTAACATCCCCTAAAGTTTTAGTATTTAAACTTATAAAGACATTAATTTTATTATTCTTTGATTTTTTACTTTTTCTCTTTAAGAAGCTTACAATACCTTCTAAATCATCTAGTTCTTTCGTTATAGGTAAAAACATAAATGATAAGTCCTTATTTAATTCCATAAAGAAATCAATCTTATCTTTGAATAAAACTATTTCTTCATCAATGTTTTGAATTTTAAAACTTTCAATTTCTTTGATGATCTTTTCTAATTTTGAAAACTCGTCAATGTTCAATTCTTGTTTATTATCTAAGTTTTCTTGTAATAATTTAATGTGATTTAAAAAATCTTTTTTCTCTATGTTATTTTTGATAAAATCTTTAAAAGTTTGTTTTTTAAAAGCAAAATCCTTTAAAAAAGTTTCTGGGTTTTTATTTAGTTCTCTTATATTTTGAAAATTATTTAAAGATGGTTGAATATTATTTTTCATCATGAAACTAATTATTTTAGGGAGTTCTTCTAGTTTCACATTATCTTCCCCATGTAAGAAATCCTTAACTATTAAACTTAAATCCTCTTTTTCAGGATAACTATCTCTATCAGTTATTAATAAATGCTTGACGTGGGTTTTATAAGGACTTAATGGTCTTGTTATAACAATATTCTCTTCCCTACTGGTTGGTGTAGTCCTAATTATACTATCCTCATAATTTGAACCTTTTTTTATACCATCTTTTCCTTCGACAAATATAACTTTATTATCTTCATCTAAATAGGATAATTCTACGAATTTATCTAACAGCTTTATGCTGGTAGTTAAATTTTCCTCGCTTAAATGAATATTATTTTCCATTAAGCTTTTGGTTAGGTCAATTGATAGTTTGTTGTCTTTAATATTTAAACTTTTATTATTTAAATTATCAAGGACTTTTTTAAGTATATTGTTTTTAATATTGTTATCCAAGATATTTGATCCTTCTGGAATATTCAAATGAAGTGGTTTAATTTCAATTTGTTGACCTTTAGAAGACTTAACTAGAAAATTAATTTCATCACCAATATTTATTTGGATATCAGTATCTAGTGTAGCCTTAAGGGTTCCATATTCTTTAACTTCTATAAGAACTTCATCCATAAATAAATCTAAGATCTTGCCTTTAAAAATAGCGCCTTGTTTAAAGAAAGTATTATCTATTAAATTAGGATTATTTACAAAATAATTATTTATTTTCAATGAAATCACCTTTTAATTATTTAAAATTTTCTTAAGGAAGCTTATTCTATGAATTTTAGAAGGACCAATTTTTTTTATATATTCCCTGTGTTCTTTAGTGCCATAACCCTTATGTTTTTCTAAATTATAACCAGGGTATTCCTTATTCCATTCAACGCACAACCTATCTCTATAAACCTTAGCTATTATAGAAGCACAAGCTATTCCATAGGATTTATCGTCTCCCTTTACAATGGAGTCATAGGGGATGCTAGTGTCAATTTCTTCCGCATCTATGAGGAGATAATCTGGTAAAACCACCTTTCCATCCTTATCCTTTAAGTTTTCAACAGCTTTTTTCATTGCAAGTCTAGTACTTTCCTTTATATTGATATTATCAATAATTTTAGAATCTACCCTTCCTAAACCATAAGCAATACAGTCTTCTAATATTTGGTCATACAAAAGTTCTCTTTTCTTCGGTGAAAGTTTTTTTGAATCTTTTACTCCATCTATTTGAATATCTTTGGGCATTATGATTGCACAAGCAACTACATCTCCTGCTAAACAACCTCTACCTACTTCATCAATACATGCAATATTACTATATCCAAGCTTGTATGCTTTGTTTTCATATTCTAACAAATTCATTTCTCCTATTCCTTAGGAAATTCAAGTGTAATATTGCCAATTTTGCCTTTCCTATATTCATCTAATAAAATATTACTAACTTTTGTATAATCTATTTCTCCACCTTTTATAATGCATCCTCTTTTTTTGCCTATATCTTCCATTATATCTAAATATGATTTACCCTCTATTTCAATATTATAACGATTTTTAAGTAAATTTGGAAAATACAAAGCAAGCTTTTCTATAAGTTTAAGTGCCAAAGTCTCTATATCCAATATTTCATCTTTAATAGCACCTGTAAAAGCAAGATTTATACCTACTTCTTTATCCTCAAATTTAGGCCATAGTATACCTGGAGTATCTAATAATTCTAATTTACCCCTTGTTTTGATCCATTGATTATGTCTTGTAACACCTGGTCTATTTCCAGTTTTAGCGCCTTTTCTTCCAGAAAGTATATTTATCAATGTAGATTTTCCAACATTCGGTATACCTAAAATCATAGCCCTAGTAGGTCTATTTATTACTCCTCTTTTTTGATATGCTATTCTCTTATCATCAGTAACCTTGTAAGAAAGTTCCAATAACTTTTTTATTCCTTTCCCACTTAGAGAATCTACTAATACAGATTCTACATTACTTGTCGTAAAATATTCTTGCCATATTTTATTGCCTTCATTGCTAGACAAGTCTGATTTATTTAGAATTACTATTTTAGGTTTTTCCCCAATAATAGAATCTATATCAGGATTTTTGCTACTAAATGGAATTCTAGAATCAATCAATTCAAAAATTACATCTACCATTTTAAGATTTTTTTGGATTGATTCTTTTGTTTTCTTCATATGTCCCGGGTACCAATTTATATTCATATTTTCACCTACTTAAATAAAATTGGGACTATATAGTCCCAATAAATTAGTAAAATTTCTTTTCTTTAACTCTAGCAGATTTACCTTGTCTAGCTCTAATATAGAAAAGTTTAGACCTTCTGGTTCTACCTTTTCTCGTAACGATTATATCTTCAACTCTTGGAGAATGTACGGGAAAAGTTCTTTCTACACCTACACCATAAGATATTCTTCTAACTGTGAAAGTTTTTCTTGCACCTTCACCTTGTATCTTAAGAACTGTACCTGCAAATATTTGAATTCTTTCTCTTGTACCTTCAACAACTTTATAGTGAACTTGAACAGTATCACCTACATTAAAAGTAGGCAAATTATCCTTTAATTGTTCATCTTCAATCATTTTTATTATATCCATATCATGACCCTCCCTTCTCACTAGATGTTCTTATCATATAGACAGAGGACCATCCCTAATTACATATGCTTGGTATTATAGCATAAACAATATTCTAATACAACTAATTTGTATCATTTAATTCTTTTTTAATCTCACTTAAATATCTTTTATCCTCAATGCTTAAATTATCAATTTCAAGTAAATCAGGCCTTTTTATCAAAGTAGATTTTAAAGACTGTTTTCTTCTCCAATCTTCAATATTTTTATGATTACCTGAAAGAAGTATTTCTGGAACAGGATAGTTATTAAATACCCTAGGTCTAGTATATTGAGGATATTCTAAAAGTCCATTATAATGGGATTCATCAATATAAGACTCTTCAGATCTAAGTACTCCAGGAAGTAGTCTGATAACTGCATCTAAGATTAGCATGGCAGGTATTTCGCCTCCTGTTAATACAAAGTCTCCGATAGATATTTCTTCGTCTATATAATTTTCTATGATCCTATTATCAATACCTTCATAATGACCACATAATAAAATAAGATGTTCCTCTTTTGCCAATTCTTTTGCCAATTCTTGATCAAAGATTTTCCCATGTGGGGAAAGATATATAATCCTAGAATTTTTACTTTTAACACTATTTAATGCATTGCAAATAGGCTCTGGTGTCATTAGCATTCCACTTCCACCACCAAAAGGATAATCATCAACTTTTCTATGTTTGTTTTCTGAAAAGTCCCTAATATTAATATTATTAATATTAACTATATTATTTGCTACAGCCCTACCAATAATACTCCAATTATTAAATACAGAAAAGAACTCTGGGAACAAACTCAGTATATCTACTTTCATTCTATCATGCCTTCTATTGGGTCAATTACTATTTGTTTGTTTTCAGTATCTACCTTTATAACGAATTCCTTTACTGCTGGTATTAAATATTCCTTGTTTTTTTCTATGTTGTCAACTAAATAAATATCATTACCTGAGCCTTGAATTACATCAGATAAGAATCCAATTAAATTCATCTCTTTGTCAAATACTTGTGAGTTTATAAGCTCATAAATGAAAAAATGATTTTCTGGTAATACAATTCTTTCCTCTTCATCAACATATATGAATTCATCTTTAAATTTCTCTATCTCATTTATGTTACTGTATTCTTCGAATTTTAAAATAGTTAAATTTTTATGATATCTAACATTCTCCAAATTTACCTTGGTTTTTCCTTCCCCAATATATGCATAATTTAAGAAATCAAATCTTTTAATATCATTGGTTAAAGGGAATACCTTTACTTCTCCCCTAATCCCATGTGTGTTTATTATTTTACCTATTATAGTATATTCCATTTTTTCACCTATAACCTTCTTAAGGATTGAATCAAATCCTTATTGAATTATTTCTACAACAACCCTTTTATTGTCTTTAATAGCTGCAGCTTTAACAATTGTCCTCATGGCCTTGGCTATTCTTCCTTGCTTACCTATAACTCTACCCATATCTTCCGGGGCAACCTTTAACTCTATAATCACAGATTGACTACCTTCTACTTCATTTACCTCAACTTCATCAGGATTTTCAACAAGGGATTTTGCAATAAATTCTACTAATTCACCCACATTTGCACCTCCTAAATACTATTCTTCAGTATTTTCTACAATTTCCTCAACAGTTTCTTCTTCAACCGTGTTTTCTGTAGATTTTTCATCATATACACCATTAATTTTAAACAGTCTATCCACAGTATCTGTTGGTCTAGCTCCATTTTTGATCCAGTTAATTGCTTTTTCATTATCTATTTTAACTATTTTTGGTTCAGTTAATGGATTATAATAGCCAATTTCCTCGATAAATCTACCATCTACGGCTCTACGGGAGTCAGCTACAACTATTCTATAGAAAGGGTTCTTTTTAGCACCTATTCTTTTTAATCTTATTCTAACAGCCATTCTTTTCACCTCCTTTAAATATTCAATATCTATTTAGAAAAAGGGCATTCCAAACTTCCCTTTTTTCTTCATTGTTTTTTCCATATCAGTAAATTTCTTCATCATTTTTTTAGTTTCTCTAAATTGCTTTAAAAGCTTATTTACTTCATTAACGGAAACACCACTACCTTTTGCTATACGTTTTCTTCTATTACTATTTATAATACCTGGATCATTTCTTTCTTTCCTAGTCATAGATTGGATTATGGCTTGTATTCTTCCAATGTCCTTTTCATTGATATTGATGCCCTTTAATGCCTTAGAATTCATCCCTGGAATCATTCCTAAAAGTTCATCAATAGGTCCCATGGATTTCATCTGTTCTAACTGATCAAGAAAATCATCAAGAGTAAATTGTTGAGTTCTAATTTTTTTCTCTAGTTCGAAGGCTTTCTTTTCATCAATGTTTGCTTGGGCTTTTTCAATTAAGCTTAGTACATCCCCCATGCCTAATATTCTTGAAGCCATTCTATTTGGATGGAAAGCTTCTAATTGATCAAATCTTTCCCCCATACCAACAAATTTTATAGGCTTATCAGTAACAGCTCTAATAGAGAGAGCTGCGCCACCCCTAGCATCACCATCTAGCTTAGTAAGTACAACACCTGTTATACCTAGTCTTTCATCAAATGAGCTAGCCACATTAACTGCATCCTGACCAGTCATGGCGTCTAAGACTAGTAAAACTTCTTCAGATTTAACTGCTTCATGTATTTCTTTAATCTCAGTCATTAGGTCTTCATCAATGTGAAGCCTTCCTGCAGTATCTATTATAATAACATCATTTCCATTTTTCTTACCATGCTCTAAGGCGGCTTTAGCTATATCTACAGGATTTATCTTATCTCCCATAGTAAATACAGGTGTATCGACTTTTTCCCCCACTACTTCTAATTGTTTGATAGCAGCTGGTCTATAAACATCACAGGCTACCAAAAGTGGTCTTTTGTTTTGTTTTTTTAAGTTTAAAGCTAATTTACCAGCTGTAGTAGTTTTACCTGCTCCTTGTAGTCCACACATTAAAATTACAGTAGGAGGAGTAGAGGCAAAATTTAATTTAACTTCACTATCTCCCATAAGCTTTGTCAATTCATTATTAACTATTTTTATAACCTGTTGACCAGGAGTTAAACTTTCCATAACTTCAGTGCCAATAGATCTTTCTTTTACATTTTTTATAAAATCTTTAACCACTTTAAAGTTTACATCGGCTTCAAGTAGGGCTAATCTAACTTCTCTCATAGCCACATCTATATCTTTTTCAGATAATTTTCCTTTTCCTGTTAATTTACCCAAAGCATTTTGAAGCTTCTCCGATAAGGATTCAAATACCATTTATTTACACCCCCTGGTTATTATTTAATATGTCATTGCTAATCTTTTTTATAAATATTGCTTTATTTTTTATATCCTCACTTTTATCAATATTTTCCACATTATTTAGGCATTCAATTATAGCCTGTGAATAATCTATTATTTTTTTTATACTAGCATTATTGGAATGAAACTTTCTTACTAAATTAAGTTTTGTTTCAAACTTATAAAGCTTTTGTTCCCCACGTTTTAAAGTATCGAATACACCTTGTCTAGTAATATTTAATTCTTCCCCAATTTCTGCCAAGGACAAATCATGAATATAATACAACTTTATAGCAGAGTATTGCCTCTCAGTAAGCAATCCACCATAAAAATCAAATAATATTCCTATTTCAACTAGTTTCTCATCCATATTTATCACCACAAATCATAATACTGTCAAGCTTTTAACTTGACAGTATTATTCTAGTATATTTTTCTTTCTTTGTCAATACTTTTTTTAATCAAATATTGCATCCACAAAATCCTCTACAATAAACTCTTGAAGATCATCTATCCCCTCACCTACGCCCACTAACTTAACAGGTATATTAAGCTCAGAATGTAATGCTATAATAACTCCACCCTTTGCAGTTCCATCTAACTTAGTAAGAGCTACACCAGTTATGTTAGCAACTTCTTTAAATACCTTTGCTTGAATTATAGCATTTTGTCCTGTAGTAGCATCTAATACTAATAATATTTCTTTGCTAGCATTTCCATATTCTTTTTCCACAACTCTAAATATTTTATTTAATTCTTGCATTAAATTAGATTTATTGTGTAGCCTACCAGCCGTATCGCAAATTAATATATCTGCCTTTCTAGCCTTAGCAGCTTGTATGCCATCAAATATAACAGCGGCAGGGTCAGAACCTTCACTATGAGCGATAAACTCAACACCTGACCTCTTGCTCCACTCCTCTAACTGCTCTATGGCTGCAGCCCTATAAGTATCTCCTGCAGCTATTAATACTTTCTTTCCTTGTTTTCTAAAGTTATTTGAAAGTTTTCCAATTGTAGTAGTTTTGCCAACTCCATTTACACCTACAACTAATATAACGGCTGGAGAAGGCTCTATATTCAATTTATTATTTAAAATTGATACTTCCATAATCTTTCTAATTTCATCTTTCAATAATTCTTTAACTGCCTCAGGTTCAGTAATTTTTTCCTCCTTAATTCTAAGCCTTAGATTATCAATTAATTCCATAGTAGTATTTATGCCTACATCAGATGTAACTAAAACCTCCTCTAAGTCTTCAAATAATTCCTCATCAATTTTTTTATAGGATTGGATAATTCCATCTATTTTATTAGAAAAGTCATCTCTTGTTTTAGTTAAACCTTTTTTTAGCTTTTCAAAGAATCCTAATTTCTTGTCAGTGGTTCCTAAGACCTCATTTACTCCAATCTCTTCAGTCTCCTCAACTAAGGCTTCCTCTATTTGTTCTTTAGTATGATCAGATAGACTTTCTTCCTTTTCCATCTGACTTTCTTCTTCCATATTATCCTTGTTTTCTTTTAATTTATCTTTTTTCTTAAACCAATTTAACATTTTCATCCTCCTAACTAGCTATTTCTTTAATATAATCTTCTAATTTTATGGATATCAATTTAGACACTCCTTCTTCCTCCATAGCCACTCCATATAAAATATCCACAATTTCCATAGTTGTTTTCCTATGGGTAATAAGTACAAATTGTGTATCTGCAGCAAGTGTTTTTAAATAATTTGTATATTTATTAATATTAGATTCATCTAAAGAAGCATCTATTTCATCCAAAATACAAAATGGTGCTGGCTTAAGATTCAAAATAGAAAACAGCAAAGCAACAGCAGTTAAGGATTTTTCTCCCCCGGATAATAAAGATAAATTTTGTAATTTTTTCCCTGGAGGCTGGGCATTTATATCTATTCCTGAATTAAGTACATCGTCCTTATCACTTAGCGTTAGCTCGGCTTTCCCACCATCAAATAAAATCTTAAAAATCTCTTTAAAATTCTCATTTATCTTTTCAAAACTTATTAAAAACTCATTTGTCATTTTTATTTCCATATCATCAATAACTTCTAGTAAAGTCAACTTAGCATTTATTAAATCTTTTTGTTGATTTAATATAAAGTCTAACCTTGATTTTAATGACTTATACTCTTCAATAGAACTTAAATTTACATTGCCTAATTCTTTAATATTAGATTTTAACCTTCTTACTAATATAATAGACTCCTGAATATTGTCTATTGTGATTTCAAGCTTTAATGCTTCTTGATAATCCAGCTCATAATCATCAAGAAGTCTTTTATGATAATTTTCTAATTGTACTGAGTTTCTAGTAAATTTAACATCTAAAGAGTTTAAATTCTTTTCTTTACTACTAATGTTTTTATTTACTGCAATTAAATTGTTTTGTTCAGAATAAAAATCATTCATGTCCTTATTTTTCTGTTGGATAAAAGTATCTAAACTCAACCTAGTATCCGCCTCAGTTTTCTTTAGTTTTTCTACCAACTGGACTAAATCAGATTTTCTCAAATCTATATCAGATAAATTTTCCTTCGTAAATAAGATCAAGTCATTTTTATCTTGTAAATTATTATATATATTTTCAATCTCCAAAACATACTGATTTAACTTTTCCTCCAGATTTTTAATATTATTTTGAATTTCATTAGTATTTATTTTCAGATCTGTTAGATTTCTTAACTCTTCATCTTTATCTAGTTTCTTTTTATTAAAATCTTTAGTTAACTCTTCGATTTTTTCTTTTTGTTTTTCAATAGCCTTGTCTGAATCAATAAGTAAATCCTTTAATTCTTTTACTTTTGTATCATAATTATCTTTTTCATTTTTAAGTTCTAATATGTCATTTTCAGCCCTTGTAATTATTTGGTCTAAGATACTTATTTCATTTAAAAATTGGTCTTGGTTGTTTTTAGAAATAATTATTTTATATTCATTATCTTTTATTTTTTCACTTAGTAACTTAAGTAAATTTTCCAATTCAAATTGTTGGTCAAAGTAAATATTCTTTTTTTCTTCCAACTTTATTTTAATATTATTTAGATTAGTAATTTCAACTTTTAATTTATTAATCCTATTTTTCCTATTAATAATATTTACCTTGTTTTTGTAATTACTTCCCCCAGACAAAGAGCCACCTGGGTTTAAAACCTCTCCATCTAGAGTAATTATTCTGTGCCTATGATTATACTTATTTGCAAAGTTTATTGCATTGTCAATATCTTCTATTATAATTGTTCTTCCTAATAAATATTTAAAAATATTTTCATATTTTGAATCAAATTTTATTAATTCATATCCTAATCCTAATATATTGAACTGATTTTTATCTGACTCCTTTAGATGAATTAAATTAGGCTTTATAACATCATTAGGCAAACAAGTTATTCTGCCTAATTTATTGGTTTTCAAATAATTAATAAGATTCTTAGCATCTTTTTCAGTGGGAGTTACTATATTTTGACTATTTGAACCTAGGGCCATTTCAATAGCATTTTCATATTTAGGGTCTACATCAATCAACTCAGCAACTACTCCTATAAGAGATGTTTTTATTTTATTATCTGTTTTTGATTTTAATAATATAGATTTAACCCCTTTATAATACCCCTCATAATCCTCTTCCATATTTTCAAGCAATTTCAAGCTAGACAATTTACTTCCCATTTGGTTGTTGTTATTGTTAATTTCTTCAGTAGCAGAAGCTAAGCCTTTCCTACTTTCTAACATAAGCTCTTCCTTGTTTTTAAATTCCTTGTTAAGAGATATCAATTCCCTTTCTAGATTTTTCTTGCTTGTTATCTCATTTTTTTCCTTCCTATATATTTCTTCAGATTTTTCTTTTCTATTATCAATTTCTTTATTTAATTGTTGGATCCTATTCTTTATATTATCATTAAATGAAATAATACTATTTAACTGAGACCTTGTATCAGATGAATAATTGTAGAGTTTAATTATATTGTTTTTCTCATTTTCTATTTGCCTA
The DNA here is from genome assembly GCA_964637035.1 of uncultured Tissierellaceae bacterium. Lineage (GTDB taxonomy): Bacteria > Bacillota > Clostridia > Tissierellales > Tissierellaceae > CAZMMV01. The sequence continues at coordinate 39,522 of CAZWTU010000001.1, read as the reverse complement.
TCTAGTTGATTTAAGTTACCATCCCAACTATCTATTTTTTCCTTTTCTAGCTTATATATTGCAAACAATTTATTATATTCTTTGTTTAGATTATCTAGCATAAGCTTAGTTTCCAATTTGTTTTCTTGTAATTGTTTTAATTTGTCATTTGAAAGCTCTTTTTCTTTTTTAAGCCTGTCCAAATCCTTATTGTAAAAACCTTCTTTTTCCTTTAAAATTGATAATTCATTATGGTTTTTATCAATTTCAGCTTTTGTATCTAAATTCTTATTTCTATATTCTTCAATTTTACTTTCCAATTTATCAATATTAAATTTAATATTATTAAAATTATCTTCTATCTCTTTACTTTTTAAAATCTCTTCTTTTAGGTCAATTTCTAAGCCTGATTTTTCTTTATTTATTTTTTTTATTTCCTGTTCAAGTTTTCTGATATCCATAATAAATAAATTAACTTCTAATTCTTTTAATTTGTTATGAAATTTAATAAATTCATTAGCTTTTCTTGATTGTTCTTCTAGGGTTTCTGATTGATTAGATAATTCAAATATCAAATCCTTAATCCTAATAATATTATCCTCAGTTTTTTCCAACTTTCTTTCTGCTTCAATTTTTTTTGTTTTATACTTGACTATTCCTGCTGCCTCTTCGAATATACTTCGTCTATCTTCAGGTCTATTGCTTAGTATTTCATCTATACGGCCTTGTCCAATAATTGAGTATCCGTCTTTACCAATGCCAGTATCCATAAATAACTCCCTAATGTCCCTGAGTCTACAAGAGTTTTTATTTAAATAATATTCAGACTCACCAGACCTAAACATTCTTCTTGTAACAGCAACTTCTGAATAGTCTAAAGGTATCATAGCTGAGGTATTGTCGAAAGTAATAGTGACCTCACAATAACCTAAGGGTCTCTTTTTAGATGTCCCTGCAAATATGACATCTTCCATCTTACTGCCCCTTAAGTTTTTAACACTTTGCTCACCTAGTACCCATCTTATGGCATCAGAAATATTACTCTTTCCACTTCCGTTAGGTCCGACTATGGCAGTTATACCATCTTCAATTTTAATTTCAGTTTTATATGCGAAAGATTTAAAACCTTGAATTTCTAATTTCTTTAATCTCAAGTACAACACCTCTTATATGTATTATATAATTAAAGGCTCCCTTTAACAAGGAAGCTCTAAAGTTGATTTAAATGTTTATACATTCTTTTAAATAAGATTTAATTGAAAGCTTCATATCTATTTTACCATGAAAATCATCTATTGTAATTAAAATCAAATCTTTATCTATATCTTTTCCATATATTTTCACCTTATTAAAACTATATTTATCTTTTAAATATATTATATTTTTAGATTTTTGCCCACTTATTGAGGAAATTCTCTTTTCATTTACCTCTAACAAAACTTGTTTGTTTTCCATATCAAACTTGTTATTTTCAAAGAAATAATCTAATATCCTTCTATATATTTCTGTTTCCACCAATTGTCTAAAGGCGGGATGAAAGGGTCCAGCCACTACATCCTTTCCTAATTGAATGTTTTCTGTTGGCTGTAATCCAATACGAATAACATTAATATTATTTATTTCAAACATCATAAGAAGCAAAGCTGACAAGTCAACTGCCTTTTCAAGACCTATAGGTAGATAGTTATTATTAAAATATTGTCTTTCTAAAAAAGTATCAACTATAACTAAGGTAGGATATATCCGAACACAAAATGGATCTAATTTAATAAATTCTTTACAGGTTTTTAAAGACTTTTCTCTAGTATCGCCAGGAAGTCCAATCATCATTTGAAGACCTAAATTGAATTTATATTTTTTTATCAAATTAGCTGCTTCATAAACATCTTCCACGCTATGGCCTCTGCCACTTTGATCCAATACATCTTGATCTAAAGATTGGACTCCAAGCTCTATAGTATCAACCGAGTAATCCTTTAAATTATTAAGAATTAAATTATCTATGGCATCAGGTCTAGTAGATAGCCTGATATAATCTATCTTATTCTCTTTTTTATATTTAAAGGGAATAGCTAGTAAAGATTTTTGAACTAGAATATCTATGGCAGTGAAACTGCCACCATAAAATGCAACTTCTATAGTGTTAGGAGATTTAAATGTTTTTAAATGTTCATCAATTATCCTCTTAACGTCTTCTGGTGTAACAGTTGTAGACGATCCAGTAATCTTTTTTTGATTACAAAATACACAATCATGGGGACAACCTGAGTGTGGAACGAAAATTGGAATTATATAATGTCTAGTCATTTGTTTCGCCTAATATCAATAAGGCCTCTTTTGCTGCCATTTGTTCTGCTTCCTTCTTATTTCTTCCAGAACCAGTACCTACGGATTTATTGTTTACTATTACATCTATATAGAATATTTTATCATGGTCTGGCCCTTCTTCTTTTTTAATTTTGTATTCTATTTGTGATTTTGTTCTTTTTTGAAGATTTTCTTGTAAGTCTGTTTTATAATCAATAAATAATGACCCTTTGGCAACAGCATGTACAAGATCATTTTCAAATTTTTTCAACATTAGATTGTTAACTCCCTGAAAGTCACTATCTAAATATATAGCACCCATTAGGGCCTCACTGGCATCTGCAAGTATAGATTCCCTTGACCTTCCACCAGTAACTTCTTCTCCCTTTCCTAGTAATAAAAACTCTCCTAAATCAATCTTTTTCGCAACAAAAGCTAAGGAAGATTCGCAAACAACTTTAGCTCTTATCTTAGTCAATTCACCTTCAGGATAATTTGGATATTTTTTATACAAGTATTGACTCACAATAAGGCTTAAAATTGTGTCCCCTAAAAATTCAAGCCTTTCATTGTTTTCAGTGTTTTTCATATTATGTTCATTTGTATATGAACTATGGGTTAAAGCAGTTTTTAAAAGTTTTATATTTTTGAATTTATAGTCTAATTTCTTTTCTAAGGGCTCTAACCATTTATATTCTTTTCTATCCATGTATTTCCTCCATATCTATATAATAATTAGGAAAGATTTATTACTGATCTTCTAACACCTTTGAAATATATTCTACCACATCTTCAACTGTAGTAATATCCTCCATGTTTTCATCTTCTATTTCTAGATTAAACTCATCTTCTATAGCCATTATAAGTTCAACTAAATCTAAAGAATCTGCATCTAAATCCTCCTGAAAAGAAGTTTCCAAGATTATTTCTTCCTTTTCAACATTAAATTGAATGCTTATTATTTCTTGAATTTTTTCAAATATCATTATTATTCCTCCCAATTTTTATTTTTCTATTTTTTTAATACTATCTTCTATTATTTTTATTACATCATTGTCTATAAATCTAATTAACTGTTTAATTCCATTTTTAATGGCATAAGCATCTGAACTACCATGAGCTTTTACCATAGGCTTTTGAGTGCCTAATAGGGGTGCACCCCCATATTCTCTATAATCCATTCTTCCCTTAATATTACTTAGTTCCCCCTTAAGTATAGAGGCCCCTATTTTAGTCCTTAAGTTTTTGGTAAATTCATCTTTTAAAATTGAAAATATAGAACTGGCCATCCCCTCAGTTAGTTTTAATATAACATTGCCTACAAAACCATCTGCAACAATAACGTCAACTTTTCCATAAGGCAAATCCCTAGCTTCAATATTTCCTTTGAAATTTGGAAGATTACTTTCTAAAAGTTCATAGGTTTCTTTTACTAGTTGGTTACCCTTTGATTTTTCAGTACCAATATTTACTAAACCTATACTAGGTGAGGCTATATCCATTACCTTATTCATATATATAGATCCCATTAATGCAAATTGATATAAATACTCAGCTTTTGTGTCTACATTGGCACCTGCATCCACTAATAATGAAAACTTATCCATAGTTGGATACATAACAGTTAAGGCAGCCCTATCAATGCCTTCAATTCTTTTAACTATAAAAAGACCTGCGGATAAAAGTGCTCCAGTACTTCCTGCTGATATCATACCATCACCTAGGCCTTCTACTAATGCTTTAGAGGCTACAACTAAAGATGAATCTTTTTTCCTTCTAATGGCCAATGCAGGATCATCCTCATTGGTAATAACTTGGCTAGCATTTAAGATTTCTACTTTATTTTCATCATATTCTAGGTTTATTAATTCCTTTTTAATTAAATCTTCTTTCCCAACAAATAATACATTTATATTATATTCCTTTATTGCATCTATTGTACCCTTTATTATTTCTCCAGGTGCCTTATCTCCACCCATTGCGTCAACAATTATTTTCATGTTTTCCCTCCAATCTCTATAATTAAGGCCTTTGATATTTAATATATCTTACAGCAAAATAAAAATCAATAAGAAAATAAAAAAAGATAGTGAATTCACTATCTTTTTTTATTATCCTACGTTTATAACCTCTTTATTTTTGTAATATCCACATTCTCCACAAACCCTATGTGGTTGTTTTGAAGCATGACATTGTGGGCATTCTACAACTGTAACTTTATTCAGTCTATAAGAATTAGCTCTTCTTTTATTTTTTCTTTGCTTTGACGTTTTTCGCTTTGGTACTGCCATTTAAAACACCTCCTTATTTTTTCGGGAAAAAATCTTTTAATTTTTCAAATCTAGGATCAATATCATCATGATCACAATCACACTGGGAATTGTTGAAATCTATGCCACATTTAGAACATAATCCTTTACAATCTTCCTTGCAAATAGTTTTCATAGGCAATGAGAGAATTACTTGTTCAATTATATACTCATTTAGATATAAAGTATTGTTTTCATAGTATAAAAAATTTTCATAACTATTATCTTCATCCTCTATGACTTCAGTTTTCTCACTTATCTCCATAAGTTTCCCAGATAAAATAGTATTAATTTTATTTATAGTAGGAACTAGACATCTATTACAGTGCTCCCCATACATAAAATCAATATTAATATTAATATTGATAGTTTTATCTCCATCAACTTTAAAAATTTCACCCTTATATTTGATAGGCTCAGGAATTTCTATTTTTCTACCATTTAAATCAAGATTTCCATGGTCCAACTCCCCCTGAAACTCAACAAATTTATCTTCGCCTTCAAGAAAACCCCATAAATCCAATTTCATATTTTTCACCTCTTAAACTAACAAACCTTATTATATATAAATATAGCCCTGTTTGTCAAGATTAATCTTATTTAGAAGTTATTTCTAAGGTATCCCTTGCAATCATTAATTCTTCATTTGTAGGAATAACTAATATAGTAGCAGATGTAACATCCTTATTTATTTGTGCTTCTACACCTCTAACTTGGTTTAACTCCTTATCTATTCTTATATTTAGGCATTCTAAACCTTCACATATTTTTTCTCTAATGTAAGTTGAGTTTTCCCCAATTCCAGCAGTAAATACTAGCGCATCAATTCTACACATAGTAGCTACATAAGCTCCTACGTATTTTTTAACCCTATTTACAAATACATCTAATGCAAGTTTAGCTCTTTCATTTCCCTCTTCCATAGCTAATTCTAAGTCCCTAAAGTCACTACTTAGACCTGAAACACCAAGAACACCTGATTCTTTATTTAACATATTATTTACTTCCTCAAAAGACATTCCTTCTTTGTCCATAATAAAAGTAATTATGGCTGGGTCTATATCTCCAGATCTTGTTCCCATAGCTAAACCTTCCAATGGAGTAAAGCCCATACTAGTATCTGCGGATTTTCCGCCTTCTACTGCACAAACACTTGCACCATTTCCTAAATGACAGGTAACTATGTTTAAATCTTTGATATCTCTACCTAAAAGTTCAGCTGTTCTATTTGCAACATATTTATGGGAAGTTCCGTGGAAGCCATATCTTCTAATTTTATACTTTTCATAATATTCATATGGTATAGGGTATATATAGTTATCTGGAGTCATAGTTTGATGGAATGCAGTGTCAAAAACACCAACCATAGGTGTATTAGGCATCAATTCCTGACAAGCTTCTATACCTATTATATTTGGAGGATTATGTAATGGTGCCAATTCAACACAATCATAAAGAGCCTTCATAACCTTTTCATCTATAAGTACAGAAGAAGCGAATTCTTCTCCAGCATGGACTACTCTGTGTCCTACAGCTCCTATTTCATCCATTGTTTTAATAGCCCCATGGTCTTTATCTACCAATGCATTCAATACTAAACCTAATGCTACTTTATGATCCTTCATAGGCTCTTCTATTATTACTTGCTCTTTCCCTGTTGTATCATGTTTTATCCTGGAGCCCTCCATACCAATTCTTTCAACAAGACCTTTACATAATACCTCTTCTCCATCCATGTCAATAAGTTGGTATTTTAATGAAGAACTTCCACAGTTAACTACAAAAATATTCATTTTTCTTCCTCCTAATTTTCTTGTTATTATTTCCTACCCTCTATAATATTATATTTGTGTTAAAAAATCAACATGATATAATAAAAGAAAATATCTTTTGGGGGTATTCTATGAAAGTAGTTGGATTCGTTGCAGAATATAATCCTTTTCATAAGGGTCATAAATATCATTTAACTAAAACAATGAAAAATACATCAGCTAATTATTCAATAGCAGTTATGAGTGGTTCTTTTCAACAAAGAGGTCAACCTTCCTTTGTTGATAAATGGACTAAGGCCAAGATTGCAGTAGATAATGGCATAGATTTAGTTATAGAATTACCCTTCGTATTTTCTAGCCAATCAGCCGAATCCTTTGCTTATGGTGGCGTTAAACTACTGGATAAACTAAATGTAGTGGATTATTTATCCTTTGGCTCTGAATTAGGAGAACTTCAACCCCTAATAGATATATCATCTATTTTATCCCTAGAACCCTTATATTATAAAGAAAGATTGAAATATTACCTTAATAAAGGCTTAAGCTTTTCTATCTCTAGAAGTAATTCTTTAATAGATTACATACAACATAACAATTGTAATTTAGATTATGACTTTAAAGCCATATTAAAGGGGTCTAATAATATTTTAGGAATTGAATATTTAAAAGCACTTTCAAAAATAAATTCACAAATACAACCTATTACAATTAAAAGGGTTGGAAGTAACTATAAAGATAAAAGCATATTAAATGAATTTGCCAGTGCAACTGCGATTAGAAGCGAAATAAAGAAAAATGGTTTAAAGTCTATTGAAAGCATAGTACCTAAAGAGACATATTATTGGTTAAATAAATATGTGGATGACTATGGTTCATTTAATTATATAGGTAATTATCAGGATATATTAGTCTATTTAATTAGAACCATGGGTAAAGAAAAAATAAAGGACTTAATAGATATGGAAAACGGCTTAGAAAATAGGATTATAGAAAAAGGCTATAATTCCAATAACATTATTCAAATTATAGATGACATTACTACTAAACGATATCCTAGGACCCGTGTACAAAGACTTTTTATTCATTTATTAAATAATTTATATAAAAATGATTTTAAGGAAATCTTTGATATTTATCCATCATATATAAGGGTATTAGCTGCCAATAAAAATGGATTACTTTTACTTAATCAAATAAAAGACAAATCATCCTTGCCTATTATAACAAAATATGCTGACTATAAATATTTAAAGGATGAAAATATTGAAAGAATTATAGGATTCGATAAAAAAGCTACGGATATATTTTTTCTAGGATTAAAAGGAGATAAGGTACTTTCTAATATGGATTATTATACATCACCCTACATTAAAAAATAACATAAGCTTCTTATATAAATCATATTATTATTTAACTATAGTATATTTGTATAAGGAGGATAAAAATTATGATGAAAAATAAAAAAACAAAATACTTACTTTCAAAAACTATCTTTTTAATTCTTATATTAGTAATGCTAATAGGCATTATTTCTAATCCTAGCCTCTCTTTAAAGAGTGCTACATATGGTTTAACTACATGGTTTAAAATATTGCTACCATCCCTACTACCTTTTTTCATAATCTCAGAACTACTAATAGAATTAGGATTTGTTGATTTTATAGGTAAACTCTTAGGCCCCCTAATGAAGCCTTTATTTAATGTGCCCGGACAAGGAGCATTTCCCTTAAGCATGAGCATTATATCCGGCTATCCTGTTGGTGGTAAATTAACCTCTAGATTAAGAGAGAAGAAAATGCTTACAAGAGAAGAAGGAAACAGATTGATTTGCTTTACTAGTACTTCAGGGCCTCCCTTTATGTTAGGAGCCGTAGCAATGGGTATGCTGGGTTCTTCTAAACTAGCAGGTTTAATCCTAATCCCTCATTACTTATCTATTCTGATTATAGGGCTAGGTTCTTCCTTGATTCTAGGGGGAGATAAAAAAAGATTTACCCAAAATTCCAAAAGTATAATTGAAGAAATAAAAGTATCTTATAATGATTTTTTAAATACAAAAATATCCATAGGTTCTTTAATATCAAAAGCTGTTAAAGAGAGTATGGATACTATATTACTTATTGGAGGCCTAGTAATATTTTATTCGGTTTTAGTAGAAGTATTGTTTGGTATCCAGCAAGTAGATAGATTTATATCCATATTGGCCAATATAATTCCATTAAGCAGAGAATTAATAAAAGGCCTTATTACCGGATTTTTTGAAATTACAATAGGCTGTAAAAGCATTGCACTTTCACAATCTAGTATTTTAGTTAAATTAATTTTAATTAATTTTATAATTGGGTGGAGCGGGATATCAATCCATAGCCAGGTTTTAAGCTTTCTAAACAAGACAGATTTAAATAGTGGATTCTATGTATTTTCTAAATTTATCCACGGGATTTTATCTTCTATATTTACATATGGTTTGTATAAATTAAGATACCAAGATTTTATTATTCCAAGTTTTTTCACAGAAACTTTCCAATACACAGTGCTTCCTTATTATAACTGGGCCGCTGTATTTTTCACTTCAATAAAATTAACATTTATGATTAATTTTTATCTATTATTGTTTTCTATGTTTTTGACCCTAATACTAAGGGTTAAAAAAACAAAGTTTAACTAGGCCCCCTAAGTTCCTTTCTATTATCATTTATTAGTTTTATTAAATCTTTAAGGTTTTCCTGTTGCTCTAGTAATAGACTATCCGCATATTCTACAGATCCAAGCCTAATTTCTTTAGCATTAGCTTGTGACTTATTGATAATTTCCTCAGCCCTTGCTACGGCTCTTCTTGTTATTTCATCTTGGTCAATTAACTCCTCTAATCTAGATTCTGCTTCTTCCATTAATCTATCAGCGTCTTGTTGAGCTTCTGCTAATATTCTTTGCCTCTCTTCCTTGATCCAAGCGGCTTGTTTAATTTCATCTGGTAATTTAATTCTTATATCCTGTATTATATCCAATATTTCCCCTTTATCTATCATAACCCTTCCAGAAAATGGTACTGATGAACCTGCCTCAACTATATCTTCAATTTCATCTACTAATCTTAAAACTTCCATGTTTTATTTCCCTCCCTTATATTTGTTTTTTAAAGCAATTTCTACTACTGGCGGAACAAAGCATGAAACATTTCCACCCAGCATAGCGATTTCTTTAACTATACTTGAACTTAAATAACCATATTTAGTACTAGATGCCATAAATAAGGTTTCTGTTTCAGGATTCATTTTTTTATTAACTAATGCCATTTGCATCTCGTATTCAAAATCAGAAACTGCCCTTAAACCTTTGATTACAGTAGTACAATTCTTTATTTTAGTATAATCTGTTAAAAGACCTTGAAAACTATCTATTTCAACATTTTTAATATGTTTTGTAGCTTCCTTTAATAGTTCAATTCTTTCTTCTATTGAAAATGTACCGGTTTTCGAAGAATTCTTTAAAACAGCTACTACTAAATGATTTACTTTTTTGGAGATTCTTTCTATTATATCTAAATGACCGTAAGTTACTGGGTCAAAACTTCCTGGATAAACTGCCCTCATTTATATCACCCTTAATCTTTAGTTTTATAAAACGATATTGATTTACTTCCATACTTTCTAAAATCAATTTTTTCAAAATTATATAAGATATCATCTAAGTCCAAATCTTTTTCATGCTCTATTATTATAAGTCCTTGATTATTTAATATATTTTCATTATATATATTTTCTAATAAGCTTATAAGCAAGTCTTCTTGATTGAAAGGAGGATCTAAATATATATAATCAAATAATATATTGTTTTTACTAAAGCTTTTTAAAACCCTAAATATATCTGATTTAATTATCTCAGCTTTATCTATTAATTTTGTGTGTTCTAAGTTTTTGTTTATAGTAGATATACTTTCATAATAATTATCTACAAAATATGCACTTTTTGCTCCTCTACTTAAAAATTCTATGCCTATGGATCCAGAACCTGCAAAGGCATCCAAAACAATAGAACTACTTTTTATATCGCCTAAAATATTAAATAGGGATTCTTTGATCCTATCTTCCGTAGGCCTAACCTTAGTCCCCTTTGGAGCCTTTAACCTATGACCTTTCTTATTTCCTGAAATTACTCTCACAATTTACCTCCTGAAATTAATATATTGCTATTTTAACATATTCTACTTAAGAATCAAACTAATTAGCCCTTAAATTTTCAGCTTGATTTTTAAACATTTTTTCTATCTTCATTTTTAATCTTGCGTGTTTATCTAATTCTAAATTAGGGTCAATACTTAAGATTGCCCTGGCTTCACCTTGAACAACCTTTAATATAGCCATATCATTGATTAAATTTGCAATCTTTAACTCTGGAATGCCGTGTTGCCTTGTACCAAAAAATTCTCCAGGCCCTCTAAGTTCTAAATCCTTTTCAGATATTTCAAAGCCATCATTAGATTTTTCCAGTATCCGCATTCTTTGCCTTGCTATGTTACCATTACTTTCATTTACCAAAATGCAATAGGATTGATGGTCTCCTCTGCCTACCCTACCTCTTAATTGATGTAGTTGAGCTAAACCGAATCTCTCCGCATTATGAATAGCGATTATATTTGCATTTGGTACATTTACCCCTACTTCTATTACTGTAGTAGAAACTAAAATTTGAATCTTATTATTTTTGAAATCTTCCATAATTTTTTCTTTTTCTTTGGATTTCATCCTACCATGTAACAGGGCTACATTAAACTCTTTGAAAACATTGTCTTTTATATTCTTATATATTTCCTCTGCTGAAGAAATATTCAAGCTTTCACTTTCTTCAATCAAAGGAGAAACAATATAGGCTTGTCTACCTTGTAAAACTTGTTTTTTAACGAAATTATTCATTCTATCTATCATATTTGTCCCTACTGCATAGGTTTCTATCTTTTTTCTCCCTGGAGGTAGTTCATCTATAATGGATATATCCAGGTCTCCATATAATATAAGTGCTAGTGTTCTAGGAATTGGTGTAGCAGTCATAACAATAACATCTGGGTTTTTACCTTTTTGTGCAAGTATGGCTCTCTGTTTTACCCCAAACCTATGTTGTTCATCTGTGATAGCAAGTCCCAGATTATGAAATTCAACACCTTCTTGTATAAGAGCATGGGTACCTACCAAAATATCAATTTTACCTTGTTTTAATTCTTCTAGGATTTCCTGCTTTTTCTTCTTGCTTATACTGCCTACTAAAAGTCCACACTTAATATTATAATCAATAAAAAAATTATATAAAGATTCAAAATGCTGATAGGCAAGAATTTCCGTTGGTGCCATCATAACACTTTGATAGCCTGATAATACTGCTTTATACATAGCTAAAACAGCGACTACTGTTTTTCCAGACCCTACATCACCTTGGATTAATCTATTCATTTGAGTATTTTTTTCCATATCTTCTCCTATTTCAATAAATACTCGTTTTTGTGCATTTGTTAGGTTAAATGGTAAGTTTTTGATAAATTCTTTTACTTCTAATGTCTTTTTAAATTGTATACCATTTACTTGGTTAAATCTTTTATTTTTAAAAGAAAAAAGTCCTAATTGTAGAATCAAGAGTTCACTAAAGGCTAGCGTTTTCCTAGACTTTTCTAATATGATTTGGTTTTCAGGAAAATGAATATTTTTTATTGCTCTTTTTTTGGGAAGTAAATTAAATTTATTAATTATTTCTATAGGCAAAAATTCTTTTATTCCACTTAAATCATTATTTATTATAAATTGGATTATCTTTATAATATCATTATTAGTTATGCCCTTAGTTAGGGGATATACAGGCCTTATTCTACCTACTTTATTCATAGCTCCAACTTCTTCAAAAACTGGGTTCATGATCTGAAGCTCCATACCGCTTCTATTTATTTTACCATTGACAACAATTTCCTTTCCTATAGGGAATTTATTTTTTAAATATTCTTGATTAAACCATACAAGATAGGCATTATTAGATGAATCTTTTACAGGGATTTTTAAAATAGTTAAATTCCTTCTAGGTCTAATAACATTCGCTATTCCTATTACCTCAACTTTAATACTAGCTTTTTCTCCTATAACACATTCTTCTAAAGTTTTAAACTTAGACTTGTCTTCATACTCCCTTGGTATAAAGTAGATCATATCCTCTAATGTTGAGATATTTAATTTTTTAAGCCTTGAAGCCTTTTTAGGGCCTATTCCTTTAACATATTGTACATTTTTTTCTAAGAAATTCATCTATAATCCTCCAAAATCAATAGTATGTAAAAAAACCCTACCTAAGGTAGGGTGTTCTATTCTAAAGAAAAAATATAATAATATAATGGTTGACCCCCATATATAAGTTCAATATCTATATCACTATAAATATCAGATAATTCTTCTTCTAATTCTGTTCCTATATCTTGAGACAAATCATTTCCATAAAGAATGGTTATCAAAGAAATATCGTCATCTATCATATTTTCTAAAAGCTTTTTAGCCACTTCATTGATATTTTTACCACTGGTAACAATATCACCATCAGAGAGACCTATTATATCGTCTTTCTTTATATGAGTACTATTGTATTCAGTATCCCTAACAGAATAAGTAACTTGCCCTGTTTTAACATAAGATATTGTTTCTATCATGTTGTCTCTGTTCTCTTCCATTGAGCTTTCCCCATTAAATGCAATTAAAGCTGATATTCCTTGGGGAATAGTTTTTGTAGGTATAACTACAACATTTCTAGAACTAAGTTCTTTAGACTGTTCAGCCGCCAAAATAATATTACTATTATTTGGTAAAATAAATATATATTCTCCACTGGTTTTATCAATTGCATTAAGAATATCCTCTGTACTTGGGTTCATAGTTTGGCCACCTGACACTAAGATATCCACATTTAAATCTTTAAATATCTCATCAATGCCTTGTCCTGTAGAAATGGCTATAAAGGAATATTTTTTATATATGGTATTATCATTTTCATTATTATTATTTAATTCTTCTAATTCAGTTTTTAACAAGATTTCTTCGTGTTGATATCTCATGTTATCTATTTTAATATCTGAAATTTCCCCTAATTTCAATGCCTTTTCAAGAATAGATCCAGGATTATTAGTATGAATATGAACTTTGATTAATCCTTCTCCACCTACTACCATTAAAGAATCTGCATCTATGGAAAATTCTTGTCTTAAACTATCAATTTCTTTGTAATCCGTGTTTATAATAAATTCAGTGCAATAACCATATTCTATTTCATCACTACTTATTTCATGGATTTCTTTTTTCTCTATAACTTTCTCCTTATGAGAAAGAAAAATATCTTCCTCACTGGATAAAGCATTGTAGGCTCCTATTAAAACATAAATTAAACCTTTTCCACCAGCATCTACAACTCCTGCTTGTTTTAAAACCGGTAGCATATCAGGAGTTTTATCAAGAATCATTTCCCCATGATTGATTATTTTTTTGAAAAAAATTAAAATATCGTCTTCCTTAGAATAATTATCTACTGCGTATTCTCCACATTCTCTAGCAACTGTTAGTATTGTTCCCTCTGTAGGCTTCATAACTGCCTTATATGCAGTCTCAGCAGCTTGTTTAAAGGCATATGACAAGGTTTTGATATCTACTGTATCTTTGTTGTCTAAACCATTGGCAAACCCCCTGAAAAGCTGGGATAAAATAACACCTGAATTACCTCTGGCACCCATTAGGGAACCATTGGAAGTTGCTAAAGCTATTTTAGATACACTTTCATCACTTTGGTTAAGTCCTTGTTTAATTGCTGAATTAACCGTTAGGGACATATTTGTACCTGTGTCCCCATCTGGAACAGGAAAAACATTTAAGGAGTTAACTTCCTCCTTATTATCCTCAAGAAGCTGTGCTGCACCAATTAATGCTTTTTTTAGCATAGCTCCATCTAGAATTTCTATTTTCAATTATAGTACCTCCTTAAACTACTTTTCAACTCTTATTCCTTCTACATATACATTTATTTTATCTACCGTCATTCCTGTTAAATTTTCTACACTAAACTTAACCCTATCAATTATATTTTTAGCCACTACAGATATCTTAACCCCGTATTCTAATATAACATGCAAATCAATAGTCAATGTATCATTTTTGGAATATACTTTTATACCCTTAGTTAAATGGTCCCATTTTAAAAGCTCAAACAGGCCATCTGTAGCGTCTTTAGAAGCCATACCTACTATACCATAGCTTTCCATTGCAGATATACCTGCTAGTCTAGCTATGACATTGTTGTCTATACTAATTAAACCATATTCATTAGTCTCTTTAGCTGGCATTCACAATCGCCTCCTTATTTTAGATATACCATATAATATATATTACCTTAAAAAATATAATAGTTCAACCACAACTTAAATATAAAATATTATTTTAAGACATTTTTGTTGCCTTTTCATTAAAACATGTGTTAGAATATAATATGTTATTAATAAAAAAATAATTTATATTATTATAACCGCAAGTTAAGGAGGTGTTTTTAATGGCAAAAGTTTGTTCAGTATGTGGTAAAGGAAAAGTTTTTGGTAACAAGGTTACTTTCTCAAATAAAAAGAATTCAAGAAGTTGGTCTCCTAATCTTAGAAATGTAAAGGCTGTAGTTAATGGGTCACCTAAAAGAATTAAGGTATGTACTAGATGTCTAAGGTCCGGATATGTTGAAAGAGCATTATAATTTTAAAAACAAAATAAAAATAAGGCTACCACTATAATCAATATATGGTAAGCCTTATTTTGCTTTTAGCATTAATCCCCCAAGAATCATAAATGCAATTCCTATTAGAAAAATTATAATTTCTCTAGATATATAATTTATCATAATTAAAAATCCTATTATACATAAGAGCATTCCTACTATGTTTTTTGATTTGTAAATATGCCTATAATAAAATCTTTTCACACTATCCCCCCTATTACACAATCTATATACTGTATAGCTTTAATATATGGTATGTGGAATTTATAAAAGGGTTACAAAAAAACTTAGGAGTTTAATCTTAAGTTTAATCTTTTGACTGGAAAATTAATGCTTTACCTTTACTTATTTTGATTTGACCATAATCTTCTATTATCTGATTACTAATACCAAGAGTAGAAGTAAAGGGTATAAAGGCATTATCTAAATTGTAAAAAAATCCATCTATAGTTATTATAACTCCATCTTTTTCAATAGGAATTATTGAAACATAGTATCCTTCAATATTTTTCAACCTTAAACAATCATTTATTAAATAGACTATATTATTCCTATCTATAATTTTCCCCTTGATACCTTTTGCCAACAAATAATCTAATAAAAATATGTTTGCCAGGGTGTGATCTTGCCTAGAACCTATAACTCCCATAAAGGTAATTTCTTTATATTCATGGGCTACTAAATAATCTATTGCAAGCTCTGTATCTGTTGAATCTTTTATAGAGGGAAATCTATGAATAGGTATATTGTTTTCCTCTATAAAATCAAGTCCTTCTTGGCTAATAGAATCTAAGTCACCAAAAACCATATTAGGCTGAAGGTGGATTTTCAATATATGATCAACTCCTCCATCAACACATAGAATAAAGACTGATTTTTCAGCTACCGACTTTAGAAGATCATAATCTTTGATACTTCCACTTGCAATAATTAAGGCATTCATCTAATCATCCATTCTTATTATTTTCCTATACTTCTCAAAGGTTTCCATAGTAAAGATAATATAACAGCAGATAAAATAAATTCAGGTACTAAATAGGTAGACTGGTAGATTGCTGAATAAATCCATGGATTTTGTGCTCCAGCATATTCGCCGAAAAATACTACCCCAGCTAAAAAATGACACATAAACCTTCCTGTAATAGCTAGTAAAATTGAAGCAATTATCTTTAAATAACCACTTACGTTTAATTTCTTGCTCCCAATAAAGTCAATTGAATTGTAGAAAATTCCTGCTAATCCTAAAAATCCAAAAGCAACAGGGTATTCTAAAATTGCCTGAATAGGGGAGAAAACGTATCCACCTAGCATAAGTTTTAAGACACCAAATGCAACCCCAGTAACTACCCCTGGTCCTACCCCCCACCTTAATGCAAACAATAATATAGGTATCATACTTCCGGCGGTTACAGAACCACCTTGTGGGGCTTGATAAATCTTAAACCTACTTAAAACAACTGATAAAGCCAACATAAGTCCTGCTTCTACAAGCATCCTTGTAGTCCATTTTTTCATTATAAACTCCTCCTTTAAATTAAGAACCCCATTACTAACATAGGTAATGGGTATTTAAAGGCAATACACACTTCCCTACGCTAGTATTATCTAGTTCAGGTTATAAGGGTCATGTAAATACATTCTCAGCCCTAAGGCTCCCCCAGCGTTACTTTATTCAATTCATTTAATTATAACATATATAATTATTTTTACAAGTTTTTAAATTCCTTTATTCTGGCTACAACATCTTCTGCCTCAAAAATTCCAGATCCAACAACTAAAAGGTCTGCTCCTAAATCTATTAATTTTTTAGCATTATTTAACTTTACTCCTCCATCAACCTGTAGAATTATATCTAGTTTTCTTTCATTGATAATCTTTTTAAGCTTTATAATCTTATCTTCCATTGCCGGAATAAAAAATTGTCCGCCAAATCCAGGATTTACAGTCATAATAAGAACCAAATCTACATCTTCCAATATATATTCAATATTATCTAATGGAGTAGCAGGATTTAGCGACACTCCTGCCTTAATACCATAGGATTTAATTTCTTCTATAGTCCTATGTAGGTGAGTTGTGGATTCTTGGTGGACAGTAATTAAATCTGCTCCTGCATCTACAAAGTCTTTTATATATCTTTCAGGCCTATCAATCATTAAATGAACATCAAAGGGTATATCTGTAACCCTTCTAATTTTCTTTATAACTGGAGGACCAAATGTAATATTAGGAACATAGATTCCATCCATTACATCTAGGTGAATATAATCTGCTCCAGCTTTATCTAGTTTACCAATTTCCTCACTCAAGTTAGCAAAATCTGCAGAAAGAAGTGAGGGAGCAATCTTTACCATATCAATACCTCCTGATTTTCTTTATCTCTTCTAAGAAAGATATATAATTTTCATATCTATCCTTTGAAATATTACCAATATCAACTTGATTTTTTACTTCACAACCAGGCTCGTTTAAATGTAAGCAATTTAAAAATTTACACCTTTGTCCATATTTATTAATTTCTAAAAAATACTGTTTAAGTTGTCTTTCATCCTCTATAAAACTAATGTCTAAAGAGCTAAATCCCGGAGAATCTAAAACATAGGAGTTTTCCTCTAAATATAATAATTCAGTATGCCTAGTAGTATGTTTGCCTCTTTTGTTTTTAGAACTAATGCTACCGGTTTCTAATTTATATTTTGGATTTATTAAGTTTAATAAGCTTGATTTACCAACACCAGAAGGTCCTGCAAAAACAGAAGTATTATTTTCTAAAGACTTTCTTAATTCTTCTATGCCTGAATTGTCTTCTATACTAGTAATTAAAACTTCATATCCAATATCCTCGTATATTTTTTTTATAAGCAAAGATTTATCTAAATTTATATCTATTTTATTTATACAAATAACAATATTCAGGCCTTCATTTTCAGCCATAATAATAAATCTATCTAAGAGCCAAGTGTTGATATCTGGCTCTTTTATACTCATAACTATTATTGCCTGTGTAATATTGGCTACGGCAGGCCTTTTTAATTGAGTTTTCCTTTTACAAATTTCATCAATATAACCACTATTATCTTCGCTACTAATTCTGATTTTTACATTATCTCCAACTAAAGGGGTAATGTTTTCTTCTCTAAAATTTCCCCTAGCCCTACATTCTATTAAGTCATCTGAAGTTTTTACGTAATAAAACCCACCAACACCCTTTGTAATTATTCCATGGATCATAGAAACCTCCTAATTATTTTTAGTCATGGTGGTTTGATATATGTCATTATAATAAATATCAAATTCTCCACCTATTTTGCCTTGAAGGGGTATAATGACTTCACCCTCACTTGCATTATGTGCCTTATTATAAACCTCTGCCTCTGTTCCATCCTGCCTTCTAATAATCCTAATTATAGTTTGATCTTCACCTGATAAAGGAGTAAGTTTAAAGACTATAGGCTCTTCTACTAAATCACCATCTCCCTGATTTTCGCCTTCTCCTCCCTCTTCTGGACCTTCTTCTTCATCAGTTTCCTCTGGGCCACTAGAAATATATAAATCAACTGCTGTCTTAGTTTCTAATTCGCTTCCAGCTTCATAACTTTGCCAGGTAACTATATCTTTTTCTACTTCTTCATTTAGTTCTGGTTTTATTTCTCCTATTTCTAAATCCATAGACTTTATTTTAGCCTTAGCAGCCTCTATATTCATTCCTACTAATTTCTCCATAGTCACATAAGTAATTTCTTCACCCTTACTAATGGTAAGATTTATCCTAGTATTGGGCTCAACTGAATCACCTGCTTTAGGATCCTGATCTATGACAACGTCTATTGGTATGTCATCTGAATTTTCATAATTACTTGAACCCAACTTTAGTCCTGCATTGGTGATTTCCCTTTCAGCATCGGAAAAACTAAGGTTTTTAAAACTTGGTACTGGAATTAAATTTTTTCCTTCACTTATAACTACGTCAATTCTAAAACCTTTTATTACTTTGAAATCAGGGTCTACACTTTGAGAAATTACCTCACCAGCATTGAACTCTTCATTGCTAACTCTATCAATTACATGGAGTTCAAGCCCACGTTCTATTGCTTTCTCTCTAGCTTCCTCTTCTTGTAAGCCCTTCAAATATGGAACTAAAACCTCTTCACTGGCAAAGAAGTCTTTGAATTTAAAAAATCCTAAGTAAACAATTGCAACTAGTAAAAAAGCTAAAATTATACCTAAAAATATTTCTTTATTTCCACTACTATTTTTATTCTTCTTTTTCTTGTTCTTTTTCATATTATCATCCTTTATATCTAGGGCTGGTATTATTTTTGTATGAGAATCAAAATCATCATGGTTTTCTAAGGAAGTTATACCACCACTAAATTTTATGGCTTTTAAATCCTTCAACATTAGACCAATATTGGCATATCTATCTGCCTGCCTCTTTTCAACCGCCTTTAGAATAATCTTTTCCAAGCTCAATGGTATATGCCTATTTATTTCCCTAGGGGATATGATTTCTTCCTGAACATGCTTAAGAGCAACTGTTATAGGACTTTCTCCCTCATATGGTAATTTCCCAGTAATCATCTCATACATAACTATACCTAAAGAATATATATCAGATTTTTCATCAGTATACCCACCCCTAGCTTGTTCAGGGGAAAAATAATGAACAGAACCTAATACATCTGATCTTGTAGTAACAGTAGAACTAGTTGCAGCCCTAGCTATACCAAAATCAGTAACCTTTATTCTATTATCTTCAGTTATCATTATATTGTGTGGCTTTATATCCCTATGTACTATACCATTTTTATGAGCATCTTCAAGGGCATCAGCTATTTGTAAGGTATAATTTAACATAACATCTGTAGATAAGACCTTTTTATCTTTTATTACTTCTTTTAATGTCTTACCCTTAATATATTCCATAACTATATAATAAATCTGTTTCCCGCCATCTTCTTCAACACCAACATCATAAATGTTTACTATATTTGGGTGGGATAGACTTGCAGCAGCCTGTGATTCCCTTCTAAACTTTCTTACAAACTCTTCATCACCAACAAACTCATCCTTTAAGATTTTAATAGCAACAAACCTATCTAGGAGTTTACATTTAGCCTTATAAACTAAAGCCATACCTCCACCACCAATTTGTTCTATTACCTCGTATCTTCCACCTAAAACTTTGCCTATCATTTTTTTCACCTCGTCTAATTAAATTTAACAGAAACTAATGTAATATTGTCTAATCCACCCTTTTCATTAGCCTTGTTAACCAATATCTGGCATGCTCTTTGTATATCTTTTTCACTATTTAGAACTTCATATATTTCATTAGCACTTAACATATTAAAAAGCCCATCGCTACATAGTAGTAAAATATCATCTTTCTCATAATCTTTAACAATTAAATCCATTGTTATTTTACTACTGGAGCCCACAGCTCTTGTTATCATGTTTTTTTTAGGATGATTTTTCGCCTCTTCTATAGTTATGCTCCCTAATTTTAAAAGTTCGTTTACATAAGAATGGTCTTCAGTAATTTGGTAGATTTCCTTGCCTCTTATTAAATAAGCCCTACTATCACCTACATGTCCAATAAAAATCTTCTTGTCAAATATGTATCCTAGGGTTATAGTTGTACCCATTCCATTGCATTCTTCACTCTCAATAGATTTCAAGTATATTTGGGTATTTGCTTTTTCTATGGAAGCTTTGATTATTTTCAGTATGTTCTTATCTTTTTTCAAATCATCTTTGAAAAGCAAGAGTTCTTTTTTTATTATGTCAATAGCCATAGTACTGGCAACTTCTCCTGACCTATGACCTCCCATGCCATCAGCAACAAGGTATAAAGGAAAATTCTCATCTACAGACGCATAGAATGCATCCTGATTTTTTTCCCTATTTTTCCCAATATCTGAAATTGCTCCAGTAACCATTATACCACCTCATCAAAATCTATTAAAATCATTTTTTATTTATAAGGGACCTTCTAAGTTGTCCACATGATGCACTGATGTCGCTTCCCATTTCTCTTCTTATTGTAACAGGAATATTATATTTAGTCATCTCTTGTTTAAAATTTTCGATATTAGATTTACTAGATCTTTCCTTATTATATTCTTTAATTGGATTTAATGGAATCAAATTCACATGGGCATTTAAACCCCTTAAGATTGTTGATAGTTCCCTTGCATCCTCTTTCCTATCATTAACCGAATCTATTAAAGTATATTCAAAAGTTATTCTTCGCTTAGTCATTTGTTCGTAATACTTACAAGCTTGTATTATTTCCTTTATAGAGTATTTATTGGCAATAGGCATTATTTCCCTTCTAGCTTCATCAAAAGCTGAATGCAAAGAAATAGATAAAGTAATAGGTATATTTACCTTTGCTAAATCATAAATCCTGGGAACTATTCCACAAGTAGATAGTGTAATATTCCTATAGCTTATATTGTGGCCTTTCTCATGGTGAATAATCTCTAAAAACTTTAGTGTATTATCATAATTATCTAAGGGTTCTCCACTTCCCATTAAAACAATATTAGAAATTTCTAGATTTAAGTCTTTTTCAATCATATATATTTGATTTAGCATTTCTCCTGGACTCAAATCCCTAATCAATCCATCTTTAGTAGAAGCACAAAAGGAACAACCCATCTTACAACCTACTTGGGTAGATATACAAACTGTAGTCCCATGTTTGTACTTCATGGCAACAGATTCTATTATGTTTTTATCCTCTAAGACAAAAAGATATTTATCTGTATCATCAATTTTAGATGAAAATTTTTCAAACAATTTTATACTATTAACGCTTGTGGAAACTATTAGTTTGTCTCTTAACTTTAGGGGTAATAGATTTAAATCTTCAATCCCATCATTCTTATGTTTATGAAAATGAGTGAATACCTGGTCTCCCCTAAAGGATTGTTCGTTTATAGACTTAAAAAAACCTTTCAATTCTATTAAGGACATACTGTTTAACTCTAATTTATGCAAAAAACCACCTCAAGATTACTTTATTATACCATTATACATAATTATAGAAAATATATCTATCATTCTTTAATCATTTTACAAATAAAAAATCCGTCTGTATTGTGTATATGAGGAAACATTTGCATATATCCCTCATCTAATGTTTCAAAATCTCTTTTTTCCTTTATTTTATCACTTATGCTGATAGGTTTAAAATCAGGATTATCTCCTAAAAACTTATTAATCAAATTAATATTTTCTTCTTTCTCAATGGTACAGGTACTATATACTAATATACCCCCAGACTTTACATATTTTTTAGCATTATTTAAAATTCTCAATTGGATTTTAGATAAGTCTTTAATATGACTTTCTTCCTTATTCATTTTAATTTCAGGTTTTCTTCTAATTAAACCTAAACCAGAGCAAGGAGCATCGACTAGTACATAATCACCCTTGTCTATTAAGGACGTGTCTATATTCAAAGCATCTGAAATACCACTTTCAATAATATTTATTCCAAGTCTCTTAGAATTTTCATCTATTAATTTGATTTTATGTTCATAGATATCCTTGCTTATAATCTTTCCAGTATTATTCATCTTCTCAGCTAAATGAGTAGCCTTGCCTCCTGGTGCGCTACAAAGATCGATTATAGTACTTCCAGGAATAGGATCAATAATCTGTCCTACTAGGGTGCTACTTTCATCCTGTATAAAAAAATGCCCCTCTTTAAATTCCTTTAGTTGGGTTATTTTAGAAGGATTATCTATTATTAATGAATTCCTAGCATATTCTCCTTCTCTTATAATCAAACCATAGTCCTTAAGAGAGTTCATTAATTTAACCTTATTTGCTTTTAAAGTATTTACCCTTATATTCATTTTAGGAGTTTGGTTATTTGCCCTGCACAAGTTTTCAGTAAATTCAACCCCATATTCCTTTATCCATCTCTTTACCATCCACTTAGGATGTGAGTATTTAATAGAAATCCTAGTTCCATGGTCTTTTTCATCTATATTCATAAACTTTTCTTTGTTTCTATCTATATTTCTTAAAACTCCATTGACAAATCTTACACTACCACCGTGACCGTGTTTTTTAGCTAAATTTACATTTTCATTTATTGCTGCCCTACTAGGAATATTGTCCATAAATAAAAGTTGATATATACCAATTCTAAGAACAATCAATATATTAGGATGGATTTTTTTCATCCTAATATTCGAAGCCTTTGATATTATATAATCTATATAAATACTATTTTCTAATACTCCATATACAATTTCCCTGATTAAATTTTCTTTTCTTTTATCAGTTTCATGGCTTAATTCTTGGTTAATTATTATATTAGAAAAGGCATTTTTATTATATATATCATTTAATATGTTAAAGCTAATTTCTCTTTCTGTTTGTTCCATCTTTACACCTCAGTATTTTATTAAGTTAAAAGGAGCAAACTCCTTTATCTAATCCCCTAAAATGATTCCTTCTTCTATTGAATTTCCCTTTAAATATTCCCCTGTTTCCAATTTTCTTTTACCAGGAAATTGCAGTTCTTCTATTCTAAGAACACTATCTAAAGTGTTTACATATATTCCATTAGGGTCAACTTTGATTATCTTACCGCTTTCTCCAAGCTTTTCCATTTGGCTTATACTTGCCCGGTGAATTTTAACCATATCATCCTTATATATAGTATAGGCAGATGGCCAAGGTTTTAAGCCCCTAATTAAATTAGCTATTCTTTCCCCGGGCAAATTCCAATCAATATTTCCCATTTCTTTGTCTAACATAGATGCATAATTGGATAACTTATCATCCTGAGGAGTCCTAGTTGCTTTGCCTTTTTTTATATTTCTTAGGGCTTTTACAATAAGTCCCCCACCTAGGATGGATAACTTATCATGAAGAACCCTAGTATCATCTTCTTTGCTAATCTTTACAGATGATGAAGTTATTATATCTCCAGTATCTAGTCCTATTTCCATTTCCATAATAGTTACTCCAGTTTCATTTTCCCCATTTATTAAAACCCAGTTTATAGGGGCAGCACCTCTATATTTAGGCAATAAAGAAGCATGGACATTATAAGAACCATACTTGGGAATATCTAAAATCTCTTGCTTTAGTATTTGACCATAGGCCACTACTACTATAAAGTCTGGATTTATTTCTATTAGTTTTTCTATAGTTTCCTCACTATTAATATTTTCTGGTTGGTATACATCTAAACCTAATTTTAATGCACTTTCCTTAATGGGGGTATATTTAACTTTCTTCCCCCTCCCCCGTGGCCTATCTTTTTGAGTAATCACTAAATCAATTGAATATCCTGCATTATATAGGGATTTTAGACTGGGAACTGCAAATTCAGGTGTACCCATAAAAGCAATTTTAGTATTATTATTATTCATCGTCCTCTTCCTCTACTAATTCTATTTCTTCAATCATCTTATCAATGTATAAAATTCCATCTAAGTGATCTATCTCATGGCAAATAGCCCTTGCCATAAGGCCTGTAGCTTCCATAATATTTTCATTACCATGGAGATCTAAATATTTAATCTTTACCCATCTAGGTCTTTCTACCGTTCCTGACCTTCCTGGGACAGATAAACACCCTTCTGCTTCTATAATTTTTCCTTCAGTTTCTAATATTTCTGGATTGATAAATTTTATAGGACCTTCACCTATGTCTATAACCACTGCCCTTCTCAATACACCTACCTGTGGGGCTGCTAGCCCTACACCTGCCTCTTCATTCATTGTGTCTATCATATCATCTAAAAGAAGCTTTATCCTATCTGTTATATTTGTTATTTCTCTAGATTTCTTTCTAAGAATAGGATCATTAGCTAATCTTATCTCTCTTAATGCCATTTCCTCTCCTCCTATAATATAGAAATTGGATCAATATCAATACTAATATTGATACCTTCCATATTTAATTTATACTCATTATCTATTAGTACCCTTTTCAAGAGGGTTTTAAAGCTTTTTATATCTTGTTTTTTAGATTTTAATATAATTTGCCATCTAAAGTTATCTTTAATCTTTTCCAAAGGTGCAGGATATGGCCCAATTATAAAGTCTTTTTTGCCATTTAAGTCTATCCAAGGACTATTATCTAAAATTAATTTATATATCTTATGGGACGTCTCTTGCACTTTTATATTTATTACCCCAGATACAACTATACTTATCATACTATAAAAAGGTGGATACATAAATTCTTTTCTTAAATTTATTTCACTATGATAAAAACCTTTATAATCATGGGTTTTTGATAACTGTATACTATAATGATTTGGATCATAGGTTTGAACTACTACCCTACCTGGGGTTTCACCCCTACCAGCCCTTCCAGCAACTTGTGTGATCAGTTGAAAAGTCCTTTCTGAAGATCTGAAGTCTGGCAAGTTTAGACTAATATCAGCAGCAATAACTCCTACTAGAGTTACATTTTTAAAGTCTAATCCCTTAGAAATCATTTGGGTCCCTATTAATATATCTATTTTCCCACTTTTCATCTTATTTAAAATAGTATCATAGCTACCTTTTTTCCCAGTTGTATCCATATCCATTCGAGCAACCCTTGCCTGTGGAAATAATTGCCTTGTGTAATCTTCTACTTGCTCTGTGCCTACGCCAAAATACTTTATATATTTACTATTGCATTCAGGGCAAATATTGGGTGGGTTAAGAGTCAAACCACAATAATGACATCTTAATTTATTTATATGTTTATGGTAGGTCATAGATATATCACAACTATTACATTTCACAACATAGCCACATTGCCTACAAGAAACAAATGTTGAAAAACCTCTCCTGTTTAGAAATAATATGGTTTGCCGTTTATTCTCAAGGTTTTCACCAATAGAATCTTCTAATTTTTTACTGAACATGGATTTGTTTCCATCATTTAGCTCTTCCCTCATGTCAATAACATCTACCTTAGGTAACAAATAATTATTAACTCTTTCATCAATTTCTAAAAGCCTAAAAGTACCATTTAAAGATTTATAATAGGATTCTAAGGATGGAGTAGCTGTACCAAGAACTAATACAGAATCTTCTATATCAACTCTTTTACAAGCTACTTCTATAGTGTTATACTTAGGGTTTCTAGAAGATTTATAGCTTGTCTCATGTTCTTCATCAATAACTATTAGTCCTAAATTTGTAAATGGTGCAAATACTGCTGATCTAGCTCCTATTACTATTTTCACTTTTCCTTCTTTTATTTTTCTCCACTCATCAAATCTTTCTCCATAGGATAATTTGCTATGAAGAACAGCAACTAAGTCACCAAATCGCCCTACAAACCTATCTATAGTTTGGGGGGTTAGAGAAATTTCTGGAACCAATATAATGGAATCCTTATTTAGTCCTATCATTTCTTCAACTAATTGTAAATATATTTCAGTTTTTCCACTTCCAGTTATTCCCCTAATTAAAAATTTGTTTTTTCCACTTTCATTTGAAAAAGAACTAGAAATTTCATTAAATATCATTTCTTGTTTATCAGAAAGTTTATGCTTTTTATATTTTTCTATATCAAGTTTTACAGCTTGTCTGTTTACTTCTTTATCATATATATATAATAATTCCTTATCTTCTAAAGCTCGAGCTGTACCTAAAGTTGTATTTAATTCTACAGAGACCTCTTTAAAAGAAATATCTTTTTTATCATATAAAAACTTTATTATTTCCCTTTGTTTTTTAGCCCTATTACCTACAATTTCAAGGATTTCCTCCAAGCTTTTATTTGTTTCTTCTAGTTTTATCCATTTTTCATATTTTATCTCTATACTGGTTGTTATATCGATTTCTGTCTCTATTATTTTTTTTTCTTTCAATTTATTTAAAACACTAGATATATTTTTTATTTCTAAATCTTTTTTAAGTTTTTCCAGTAAAACCTTATTATTATCCTTTAAATATAATAAGACCCTCTTAGTATCTTGGTCCCTTTCAATATTGGGTTCAAAGTTTATAAGTTTAATAAATGTATTTATCTTTTTAAAATCCCCTGGAGGCAATATTAATCTTAGGCTGTCTCTATAGGATGATAAGTACTCCTCCCTTATCCAAAGGCTTAGTTGTATAAGTTCATCAGAAATCAAAGGATTATCATCTAAGACGTCTATTACCTTCTTTAACTTATAAGAATGATTAAAGCTATCTACTACATCAATGACTATGCCTTTAATCAATTTATTACCCCTACCAAAAGGAACAACAACTCTCATTCCAGGTTTAACCCAATATTTAAATTCATCATCTAATATATAAGTAAAGGGTTTATCCACTTTAGAGCTTTTATTATCTACTATTATTTGTGCGAATTTTTTATTCAAATTTATCATTCCTCATTATATATAAATTCAAAAGCTAGATTAATATCTAGCTTTGTCTTCTAACATATATTTTACTTTATCTAAGATAATCTTTGCAACTTCTTTTTTATCCATCATAGGATAATCTTCAATTTCTCCATTTTTATTTATAATACTTATTATATTCGTATCTACATTAAATCCTGCACCCTCTTTACTTACATCATTTGCCACTATAAAATCAAAATTTTTTTTGATTAGCTTTCCCATTGCATAATCATAAAGATCATTTGTTTCTGCAGCAAAACCAATCATAATCTGTTGTTTTTTCTGTTTGCCAAAAAATTCTGCAATATCAGGATTTTTAACATACTTAACAATGAGTTCATCAGTCTTATCTCCAGATTTCTTTATCTTTATAGGTGAAAATGTTTCCGGTCTGTAGTCCGAAGGCGCCGCTGATTTTATCAATACATCACAAGCATGAAAGTGGTCAGACACAGCATTAAGCATGTCTTTTGTAGTTTGTACACTAACAAAATTTGTCCCTTTAGGTGGATCTAATGATGTTGGACCACTTATTAATGTAACCCTTGCTCCTCTATTTACTGCATCTTCTGCCAGGGCATACCCCATCTTCCCACTTGAATGATTGCTCATATACCTAACAGGATCAAGAGCCTCCCTTGTTGGTCCAGCAGTAATTACTATATCTGTATTTAACAAATCCTTAGGAGTAAAGTGCTTAATTAAATAATCAACAATATCTTGTGGTTCAGCCATTTTACCAGCACCGTAATCTCCACATGCAAGCCTTCCTGATCCCGGAGGAATAAATTCATAATTTAGTTTTTTCAATTTATCCATATTATCCTGGAAAATTGGATTTTCATACATCTTAGTATTCATAGCAGGAGCAAAAATTATATTTTTATCTGATGCCATAACTACAGTGGTTAATAAATCATCTGCAATACCATTGGCAATTTTACCTATAATATTTGTAGTTGCCGGAGCTATTAATATAAGGTCTGGTTTCTGTGCTAAAGATATATGTTCTACATCAAAATGGTTTAGAATATTGAACATTTCAGTATGGACAGGATTTTCAGACATGGTCTGAAAAGTTAAAGGTGAAACAAATTCCCTAGCAGAACTAGTCATAATAACTTCAACCTTAGCCCCATTCTTTTTTAATCTACTTACAAGGTCTACAGCCTTATACACAGCTATACCCCCTGTAACTCCAAGAACTATGGTTTTATCTTTCAACATATTTTCATCCCCTATTTAATACTTTTTATATTGTCTGGCCTTTTATAAGTAACCTTTTTCGCCATGATTTCTTCCAATGCAATGCTAACAGGCTTAAAAGAATTAGTTTCAACTAATGGCTTTTCACCTTCAATAATTCTTCTAGCCCTTTTTGAAGTAAGCATAACTAAAGTATACCTACTATCCCCGACTTTATCTAATTCTCTAAATGATGGATTTAACATATTAACTTGCTCTTTCATGTTATATACCTTCCTTTCTTAAAACTTTCTCTTTTATATCTGAATGTCTTTTTACCCTCAATTTTTCAGCTCTTATAATAGATTCTATATCAAGTACAGCTTCTTCAACTTCATGATTGACAACAAAATAATCATATTTCCCTACAAAGTCCAGCTCTTTAAAAGCATTTTCATACCTTCTATTGATATCTTCTTTTGATTCTGTTCCTCTTTTAATTATTCTATTTTTTAGTTCTTCCATAGTAGGAGGTAATAAAAATATAAATACAACCTCGGAAAAATTTTTCTTTATTTGAAGGGCACCCTGAACATCAATCTCTAATAAGACAACTTCGCCTTTTTCTATTTGTTCCATAACAAAATTCTTAGGTGTTCCGTAATAATTAGTATGGACATGAGCATATTCTAAAAATTCATCCTTTTCTATCATTGATTTAAATTTGTTATCATCAATAAAGAAATAATTAACCCCTTCAACTTCTCCTTCTCTAGGCAATCTAGTAGTAGCAGAAATAGAAAATACAATATCTTTATTTCTTTTTAATAATTCTTTACAAACAGTTCCCTTACCAGTACCAGCTGGACCAGAAACAATCATTAAAAATCCTTTTCCCATGTATAAAAACCTACTTTCCTAATTTAGTCTAATTTTTCATCTTTTTCTTGAAATCTATTACCTATAGTTTCAGGTTGAACAGGAGTTAATATCAAATGCTTGCTATCAGTAATAATAACTGCCCTAGTTTTTCTTCCATAAGTAGCATCAATTAAAAGTCCCTTATCCCTAGACTCTTGTATTAGTCTCCTAACAGGTGCAGAATCTGGGCTAATTACAGATACTATTCTGTTTGCTGAAACAATGTTACCAAATCCTATATTAATCAATTTTATTGACACAAAATCCCTCCAATTACTCTACATTTTGAACTTGTTCCCTAATTTGTTCTATTTCTGATTTTACTTCAACTACATTTTGACAAATTTCCATATCACTAGCTTTTGAACCTATAGTATTTATCTCCCTATTGATCTCCTGTATGAGAAAATCAAGCTTTCTTCCAACAGGATTATTTTCTTTTAATATAGATATAAATTGCTTTAAATGACTTTCTAACCTTATTATTTCCTCGTTTATATCGCTTTTATCAGCAAAATATACAATTTCAGAATTTATCCTATCTTCATCTATATCATTATTACCGTCTAATAAGTTAAGAACCCTATCTTTCAATTTTTCCTTATATTCCAATACTACTAAAGGCGATCTTTCTGCTATTTCTTTTAAAAATTCATCTATCCTATCTAAATGGGCTATCATATCTTTTTTTAACTCTTCACCTTCTGATGTTTTCATAGTCATAATATCCTCTAATGCCATTAGCAATGCTTTCTCTAAACACATCCAAATCTCATCTTCATCTAATTCTTTCCTTTGGGTTCTAATTACATCTGACATAGATAAAATATTATTGATCCTAATATCAGGATCTAAGTTCAACTCTTCACATAATAATTCAAGGGCCTCCTTATAGGACTTTGCAAGATCCACGTCCACTTTTACATCAACAGAAGACTCTTGTATATATTCTAAATTAATGTATACATCAACTTTTCCCCTACTAATTTGTCCCTTTATAAGCTTTTTAATCTTTTCTTCCAAATAACTTATATGTTTTGGCATTTTTATAGATATATCATTATATCTATGATTTACCGCTTTAATTTCTATTTTAAAACTATATAAGTCATCGTTAAATTCTCCCCTACCAAATCCTGTCATACTTTTTATCATATTTACACCTCTTTTTAAATACTTGATATGAATTCATATTATACCTTCTATTATCAAATATATCTATGATATGTTACAAAATATTAATATCTTCTTTTCTTATTCTTATAAAAGATCATTTCAGTTTATTAATTTCCTATATAATGTTATACTCTAGTTAGTAATTTAATAATGGAGGAGTTTAAATGGCATTTGACGGTATAGTAACTCGAGCAGTTGTAGAAGAGCTTAAAAACACATTAATTGGTGGGAGAATTAATAAAATTTACCAACAAGAAAGAGACGAAATTTTATTAAATATCCATAATAATAGGACAAATTATAAATTAGTAATATCTGCTAGTAGCAATAATCCTAGAATATACCTAACAGAACATACTAAAGAAAACCCTGGGTCTCCACCTTTGTTTTGTATGGTTCTAAGAAAACATCTTTCTAGTGGAACTATTTTAAATATAGAACAATCAACATTAGATAGGATCATATTTATAGATGTATCTGCTATAGATGAACTGGGTCAACCTATGGAAAAAAGAATAATAATAGAAATAATGGGAAGACATAGTAATATTATTTTAATAGATAAGGACTCACTTAAAATAATTGATTCTGTAAAAAAGATAAGTGAGGACATCAGCCGTGTTAGACAGGTTTTACCTGGTCTTATGTATGAAAACCCACCTTTACAGGATAAGAGTAATCCTTTAGACAGGTCTAGGGAAGAATTTTTTAATTATTTAAATACTTCTAAACAAAATTTAAAAATATATAAATTCTTTTATTTAAATTATATAGGGCTTAGCCCCCTAATTAGTAAAGAGATTTGTTTTTATAGCAATATAGATATTGATAGGACTATAAATAGCCTCTCTGAAGATGATAAGAATTTATTGTTTAATAGTTTTAATTTTTTTATGGGAAATGTAAAAAGTAATAATTTTAATCCAACATTGATATTGGAAAATAATATGGACGCCATAGCCTTTCATGCTCTAGAATTAAATCAATTTGGTTTAGATAATAAGATAAGTTTAAATTCTATTTCACAAGTCTTAGATAAATATTTCTATCGCAAAGATGTGTCTGATAGATTAAATCAGCAGTCTAGTGGTATAAAAAAATCAATCGGAGTAAAGCTTGATAGGGCTATAAACAAATTATCAAAGCAAAAAAATGAATTATTAGATAGTAGGGATAGGGAAAAGTATAAAATTTATGGGGATTTGATTTCAGCTAATCTTCATAATATACCTAAGGGTCAGGAAAGCATAGAACTTGAAAACTTTTATGATGAGAATATGAATATGATGAGGATACCCTTGAATATTAAATATTCTCCAGTTACAAATGCACAAAGATATTATAAGAGATATTCTAAATTAAAGAATGCTGAAAACCTATTAGTTAGGCAAATACCTGCTACTAAAAATGAAATAGACTATTTAGAAAATGTTTTAGTTAGTATAGACAATTCAACGGAAATAGAAGAGCTAGATGAAATAAAAGATGAATTGATTCAAGAAGGATATATTAAAGCAAATAGAAAGGATAGAAATAAGAAAAAACAAAAGCTTAGTAAACCCCATCATTATATATCTGAAGATGGCTTTAATATCTATGTTGGGAAAAACAACAAACAAAATGATTATTTAACTTTGAAATTTTCCCATAGGTCAGACATTTGGCTACATGTTCAAAAAATGCCTGGTTCTCATGTTATTATAGATCATCAAGGACGGGATATTCCTGATTCCACCTTAGAGCAAGCAGGACTTTTAGCAGCTTATTACAGTAAAGCTAGAAATTCTAATAATGTAGCAGTGGATTATACAGAAAGAAAAAATGTTAAAAAACCTAGAAATGCAAAAGCAGGTAGGGTTATATATAACAACTTTAAAACTATAAACATAAGCCCAGATATTAAACTAGTAAGAAATATTAAAAAGGTAGAAAAATAATTTCTACCTTTTAGCCCATTTCAACAATAACAACGCTATCAATACCATCTATCTCTTTAAAATTAACCTTAACATTTTCTGATTTTGAAGTAGGTAAATTTTTCCCTATGTAATCAGCCCTTATGGGAAGCTCTCTATGACCCCTATCTATAAGGACAGCTAATTGGACCTTATCCGGCCTGCCCCTGTCTGTTAAGGCATCTAGGGCTGCTCTTACAGTCCTACCTGTATATATAACATCATCTATTAATACAAGGGTCTTTTTATCTATATTTTCCTCAAACTTGTTATTTACTATGGGGTCTAAATCTATCTCTGTTAAATCATCTCTATAAAATGTAATGTCTAAAGAATAAACAGGTATTCTTTCCCCTTCAATTTCTTCTATTTTTTTGGCAATCCTATTTGCAAATGGTATTCCCCTGGTTTTTATACCTACTAAGATGATATCTCTGCTTCCCTGGTTTTTCTCTAAGATTTCATGAGATATTCTAGTTATGGCTCTTCCTATGGCATTTTCATCCAAAACAACTGCCTTTACATTCATATTATCACTACTTCCTATTGTTTATAGTTTATCTAGCACGTTTGAAAAATAGCTTGGCAAATCAGCTTTATATTCAACATATTCATCCCTACTTGGATGGATAAATCCTAGCTTATATGCATGTAATAACTGTTTATTCAAATTAAAATTATTTTGCCTATTTGAATATAGGGGTTCACCTACTATAGGATGATTTAGGTGGTCTAAATGTACCCTAATTTGATGAGTCCTTCCAGTTTTTAAACTTACTTCCAGTAAGGTATATTTATGAAATCTTTCTATAACCTTATAAGAACTAATGGCCTCTTTGCTATTTTCATATTGAACGCTCATTTTTCTTCTGTTAATTTTATTTCTTCCGATGGGAGCATTTATAATTCCACAATCTTTGTCAATTATTCCATGAACCAGTGTTATATAAACTCTTTCAACGGTTCTTGCCTTAAATTGAGATGACAAGGACTTATGAGCCTTATTATTTTTAGCAACAACTAATATTCCAGATGTATCTTTATCTATCCTATGTACTATGCCTGGCCTAATGTCTTTATTAATAGATGACAAAGTATCAATATAATAAAGTAATCCATTTACTAAGGTCCCTGAATCATTATCAACACCAGGATGTACAACCATTCCTTGAGGTTTATTTACAAGTACAATATCCTTATCTTCATAGATAATATTAATAGGAATATCTTCAGCTATGGCCTTTACTTTTTGTGTTTGTGGTATATTGATTTCTATTAAGTCTTCATTTCTAACACCATAACTAGATTTTATTGATTTTCCATTAACTAATACAAATTTATCATCAATTAATTTCTTTATATATGACCTAGAAAATTCTTCGAACTTACTTGCTAGGAAAGAATCTAATCTTTCCTGATTATCTCCATCTACTTTAATACGAAAGTTCATATAATCCCCCTATACCTCATGCTTATCCAATAAAGTTAAAATTAAAATAATTATAGTTCCACATACAATGGAAATATCTGCAATATTAAAAACAGGAAAATCATAAGAATTAAATAATCTTACATTGATAAAATCAACAACATATCCAAATCTAATTCTATCTATAAAGTTACCTACGGCCCCTCCTAATAATAATCCTAGACCAATTCTCATAAAAATATTAATCTTATAGTAATATCTAATTAAAAACAAAGATATAAAGATTATTATAAGAGTCGTAGTTATTATAAAGAATGTTTTTTTATTCTTTAAAATCCCAAAGGCTGCCCCATAGTTCTCCACATAAGTAAATTTTAAAAATCCTGGAATAATAACATGTGATACTGTTCCCTTAAGCCTTTCTATTACAAAATACTTACTAATTTGATCCGCGATAACAACTATAATAGATAAAATAAATACCAAAGCATTCACTCCTTGTTGAATTAATATTTTGTTTATTACAGAAAAAAAGAGGCTACTATGCCCCTAAATCATCTACATCCTTTAAA
>CAZWTU010000001.1:0-4668 GCA_964637035.1 uncultured Tissierellaceae bacterium | reverse complement strand
TAAATCATCTACATCCTTTAAAACATCGTCCTTGTTTGATTCATCTTTAGTAACTTGTTTCCCATTATTTTTCTCTTCAAAATCCTTATAAAAATCCTGTATGGTACCTAATTGAGCTTTCATGAATGCTTCATATCTAGATTTAAATATAGACATTTCATTTTTTAAGTATTCATATTCACCTTTTATATACTTAACTTGTTCATTAGCTTCAATGATTCGTTCTCTGGCGTCCATCTCTGCTTCTTCTACTATTAATTCTGCCTTTTTTCTTGAAGAGCTGGTAACTTCATCAGCCGTAGTTTGTGCGATTACAAGTGTATCCTTTAATGTTTCTTCCAAATTGTTATATTGTCTAATTTGGTCTGTTAATATACCTATCTTATCCTTTAATTCAATATTCTCCCTATAAAGTTCTTCATAATCCCTATTTATATAGTCTAGATACCCATCTACATCCTTGGTTTTATAGCCAAACAAGCTCTTTTTAAATTCTTTGTTTTGTATGTCCAATGGTGTAATCATATATTTCACTCCATTTATCTTATATTAAAATCCTTATAATAGCTTTTAAGTTATCTTTTTTAGTCAATCCTTCAACAGAGTGAAAAATAGACCTTCCATAACCCCTTACAGATATCATATCCCCAACTTCAACTTCTTTAGAAATCTTTTCTATGCTTTGCCAATTTACCTTTACTCGACCAGATTTAATTATATTGCCACTATCTTTTCTAGAAAGATTATAGCAACCACTAATATAAGAATCTAATCTGTTGGAAGATAGGACCCTATTCATTTCTTTAAAGTCTAATTCAACTGCCAGCAATTGTTCTATTGGGCATTGTTTTATAGTAATATTTTGATTTCCTATCTTATTAGCATTTAATATAATAAAGTCAGATAATTCACTTTTTACTATGATATCAACATAATCATTATGTAATAAAATATCCCCTATTTTCGTCCTATTTATACCTAAACTAAGTATTCCACCCAAATAATCCTTATGGGATAATTCTTGTAAATCCCCAGTAAGTCTTAAAGCAACAATTTCGTTTTCTACAGTAGAACTATCTAAATAGTGGGGATAAATGCTTATAATTTTTCTTTCTGCTTGATCTATACCACCATTTTCAAGGTAGTTTATTTCATCAAACCTATTTAAAATAGATTTAGCTAAAGATCTTTCATAAGGATCTAAGAAATCTGTACTCGCTTCTACATGATTATTTAGGACCATTTCAATTTTATCTATAATTCTTCTCATATCTATGAGTTTATCCTTATCACTTATATGAAGTAAATACTTATCCCTGTCAATTCTCAAATAACCACCCTTTATACTAATATTCTAAAAGCAATATTTTGAACTATAGTTAAAATCATAATAGCAACTATAGGTGAAAAATCAAACATACCTGTTTTGATACCTATTTTAGAAATTAAAGCCCTGGCAGGAGCAAGTACAGGCTCTGTCATATCATAAACAAATCTAACAAAAATACCCCCACCCATAGGATTTAAAAAAGAAAGTACTATTCTTACTAGAATAAGTATTTCAATTATATTTATTAATTTTGAAATAGCACTATATAAAAGTATCATCTATAAAACCTGCTCCCTTTTACCAAGGAAAAATACCCTTGTTTTTAAGTTCATCTTTTAGTCCATCAATTTCTACATTATTTGGAGCGAAAATAAAAATATCCTTAGCAACTTTTTGTATATTTCCTTCCATAGCATATAAACCACCATTAATAAAATCGAAAATTTGTTTTTTTACTTCCATGTCTAATTGCTCTAAATTTACAATAGCAGTTTTTCTAGATTTTAAATCATCAATAATTCCAGGAGCTTCATCGTAACTAAGAGGCTCATGTACAACTATCCTCATACTACTATTAGTATGAATATTTAAGACCTTATTATTCATCCTCTTCGTTTTTGTAGGTACTGCTGATTCATAATCCTCATACAGTTCATCATCGTACATTTCATCTTCTTCATCATCTAAACCTTGTACACCAATAAAATACTTAATCTTATTCATAATATTAGACATTTAATCCCTCCTAAAATTTTAATAATTCCTTTGGCCAAATATACCTGTTCCAATCCTAATAATATTAGAACCTTCTTCAATGGCAATTTCATAGTCATTAGTCATCCCCATTGATAAGTAATCCATAGATAGTTCTTTGTAATTTCTAATTATAATATCATCCTTTAATTTATATAAAGTTCTAAATACTTCCCTTAGGTGTTTTTTATCATCAGTATGTGGTGCAATGGTCATTAAACCCCTTATCTTGATGTTTTTATATTCTAATACTTTCTCTAAAAAATTTAATACTTCTTCAGTCTTTAGGCCAAATTTTGTTTTTTCTTCGGCTACATTTACTTGAATTAGAACATTGGATATGGTATCCGCATTTCTTGATCTTTTATCTAACTCCTTCACTAAAGACATTCTATCTAAAGAATGAATTAGCTTAACTTTGCCTATTAAATCCTTAGCCTTATTACTCTGCAAATGTCCAATCATATGATAATTAACATCTTTTTCTATAGCCACATATTTTCTTTCTAATTCTTGAACCCTGTTTTCTCCTATGTTTTTTATACCTAGATTTATAGCTTCATTTACCATGTCAACATCCACTGTCTTAGTAACAGCTATCAATTCAACTTTATCAGTTCTTCCTGACCTGATCAAAGCTTTTTCTATATTTTCTTCTATATTAATTATATTATCCTTAATAGATATTTTTATCTCCTCCACAAATTTTATAATATATCCCCTTCTTCTATTTTATTAGGGTTTATAAGTATTTCGTCAAACATACTAATAGTCATCATAGCTTCATTATTTAAGAAAATATTACCATCCATATCACCAGGATATATGTATGCATAATTGTTATCTTCTTTAAATATGGATACAGGTCTAAACCTTACTATTCCACTTCTATCTTTTACATACACACCATCCATATTATCTATATTTACAATCACTTTGCTAGGAATTTTATACCCATTTATTTCTTCTTTAACAATGTCAATCATAGGAAATCTTAAATTATAGATTTTATGAAACATTGTATTAAATTTTACTACAACAACAGACTTATCTCCAGAATTATTTATAGCTACTATATTTCCCCTTATTTCTTCCTCTTTTTCATCTATATCTATATAGATTTTTATCTTATTACCTGGACTATACTTACTTATTTCTTCTGAATCCTCTATTTTAATTGCCATATACCATTCAAAATTGTCTATAATCTTAAAAATTGGTTCATTTACAGAAACCTTAGATTTTTCATCCCTTATAGTCTTTGTTATATTATCAACATTTAAACTATCATAGGTATAGTTTTCAAAATCCTTGGGTAAATATCTTTCTTCGTAGCCATCAATTTCATATGATATAACACCTGAATTATTTGAAAAATATTTTATATGATTTTGACTTAATTCGTCAGTTATACTTTCTTTTCTATCTTTTAAACTTTCTATACCTTGTCCTACTAAAGATTTAGAAAAATCTACATTTTTATATTTTTCATCATATAGGAGAAGTTGTTCCTTAAGCACAATAACATTAGTGAAATCCTTGGAAAGGATGTTTTCCTGCAATTCCAAAACTAGTTCTTCCCTTATCCCAGTAATTTTATCCCTCTCTTTTACAATCAGTTCACTTTCTGTTTCCTTTTTCTCAAATAATGAGATGTTTTCTTCAATCTCTTTTAATTCATATTCTAAAGAACTTATATCCTTTAATGTATTTATAGCAACTACTTGTCTTCCAGAAGCCAAACGTTCACCCTCACTTGCAATTAAATCCATAAGACCATTATTTTTTGACTTAACAAGAGATTCTTTTTTTATTAAAAATCCTTGAGCAGGTATAGAATCTCTTACAACAATTCTTTCAGCTAAGGTTGTTTTAGTATTCCTTATAAATAAGGTTAAAAACGAATTAAACAATAAAAAGATGATTACAAGACTTATAATAATAGTAAATATATTTTTTCTTCTTCTCCTTAATAACCTTTTTTCATAAGACATTTTATTCACCCTTAATTAATATATGGTTAATTAAAAAATTGCCCATACTTGCTTATTATTTTAAATTTTAATATGTTATCAATAGAAAATGATTTGATTTCATCCCTATGAGTAACCATAATTATTGATTGTTCAATTTTCTTAGCCCCTATTAAAATTCCATTATATTTTTTCTTTTCTCTAGTAATTACCTTGATTTCGTCCCCTGCTTTTACCTTAACTCCATCTAATATAAATTCTTTCATATCAGTAGAATGTAGGTCTTCTTCAGTGACAGCTTTTTTATCAATCAATATAATATTATTTTTAAGATACATCTTTTCTTTTAATGTAGAAAATATATATCCAAAAATACTTGTAATAAGAAGTAGAATAAAAATTATTTCTAAATTGTATATCAAATTATTTCCCTCCAAATTTATAGATTATAACCATTATAGCATAATATAATTTTATTTTAAACCACTTTACAAAATGAAATATATAATATATAATATCAAATGAGACTTACGGGATGTAGCGCAGTCTGGTAGCGTACAAGTCTGGGGGACTTGGGGCCGGAGGTTCAAATCCTCTCATTCCGACCAAAAA